>CAZHWA010000353.1:0-3258 GCA_964536175.1 uncultured Terricaulis sp.
TGTTCGTCGATCCCGATCCCGGCCCGGTGCTCGCCAATTACGGCCTCGACAATCTGCGCTTCGTCAAACCGGTCAAACCGGGCGACGCCATCCAGGTCGCACTCACGGTGAAGGACAAAACCCTGCGCAAGCCCGATCAGGGCGAAGTGCGCTGGGACGTGGTCGTCACCAACCGAGACGGCGAAACTGTCGCGGCCTACGATCTGCTGACGATGAATGCGGCCTAAGAGTCGGGTCGCAACCCAGAGAACAGATCGGCCCAATTCTCGCGCCGGCGGCCACGTCCCCAAACGATGTCGAAGGTCGCGTGCACGGTATTCGCGTCGTCCAGCGCGGCGATGAATGCTTCGGCGACGTCGGCACGCGCGATCTGCTTGCCAACAGCGAGCGGCCGCGAGTCCTGGCTCAAGGCGATGTCGCGGCGACCGACGGGCTTGTCGACCAGAAAGCCGACGCGAATGATCGTGTACCGAATGCCACTCGCACGAATGTCGGCTTCCACCCGCCGCCGCCAGACTAGGGTGTTGCGCTTGAGAGTGTTTATTAAGGCGCCGGCCGGCGAGGGCGCGTCGACGCCCATGGAATTGAGATAAAGCAGGCGAGGCGGCGGCTGCTGCTGACGGGCGGCGGTTAAAGTGTGAAGGACGCCGTCGTAGTCGGTGCGGCGTACCAGGTTTTCGGAGGCGTAAGTCCCACTCGGCACGCCGGCGGTGAAGACGATGTGGCTCGTTCCTTCGATAGCAGGGCCAAGCGATTGCGGCTGTGTGAGATCGCCCGGACGAATCTCAACGCCTGCCGGCAGGTCGCGGCGCGCGCGAGCCGGATCGCGAGCCAGCACGCGTACACGCCTTTCGCCGCGGGCTGCAAGCCGTTGCACGACTTCACGCCCAACGCCACGGGTGCCCCCGATTACCAGAATTAGGGATCGCGTCATGCTTTACCGCCTCGTGCAGGCGTCACGTCGCGCGGCGCCAGCACGCTTCGCAATACGTCTTTCAGCGCGGCCTTGGCGGCTCGAGCGCTTGCTCCGTCGCAGACGGCGTCGGCGGTCTCGTGAATGGCTGCAAACAGCAATCGCGCCGTCGGCAGGGGGTTGACCTTGCGAAACCCGCCCGCGGCGACGCCCTCGCGAATAATTGCGGCGAGGCGATTGACCGGATGAATCTCTGACGCCACTGGCCGTCGCGCCGCAAAATCGCTGTGAAACAGCGCGCCATGCAACGCTCTCATGTCAATGACAGTTTCGACGAAGGCGAGAGCCAGGCATTCAAGATTGTGCAACCAAGCATCGCGCGTTTGTGGCGGCGAGAAAGGATGGCCGGCATCGAACGCCTCGAACACTCGCGTGCGCAGCGCTTCCAGCAGATCGTCGAACGAGGGGAAATAGAGATAGAACGTGCCTTTAGCGGCGCCGGCCGCGCTGACGATATCCTCCACGCGCACAGCAGCACCGTTCTTCGCGATGAGACGCTCGGCCGCGCGCAGGATTTCCTCACGCCGCTCGACCGGCGCCAAGCGTCGGCGCGCCGCTTGTACGTTACTGACCATGAGTCATTAATACTAACCGGAAGTCAGTACGTCAAGGAGTTGCTTCACGCCGATCTGCTGACGATGAATGCGGCCTGAGACAGAAATCAGAAATCAGAAGTCAGAACGCGGATCGGAAGCGTGGTCTTCAAGATGCCAGGAGACTCTGAAATCCAACGCCCCAAGTGCATCTTCGTCTCAGGTCTGTTCCGGCCCATTGATGCTTTAGATTCTGATTTCTGATTTCTGATTTCTGGCTTCGGCTTCACGCCACCGCCTTCAGCGCTTCCACAAAGCGCGGAATATCCGCGCGGCGCAGGCCCGCGACATTGATGCGGGCGGCGTCCGTCATGTAGATGCCGTGCTCTTCGCGCAGGCGCGCGATCTGCGCCTCATCGAGCGGCAGCGTCGAGAACATGCCCTTCTGCGCCGCAATCAAGTGCATGGGCAGGGCGTTGATGCGCTGATCGGCCAGCGCCGCGCGCGTTCCCTTGATGTGGGCGCGCATGGCGTCGAGTTCTTCGCGCCAGGACGCGCGCAGCGCCCTGTCGGACAACACTTCGCGCACGACCGATGCGCCGTGATCGGGCGGCATGGAATAGTTCGCGCGCGCCAATGCGAAGAGGTTTGACTGCACCGCGGCACGCGCATCGGGCGCGGCCTTGACATAGAGCGCGCCGACACGCTCGCGATAGACGCCGAAGGATTTGGCGCCGGACACGGCGACGATGACATTGGCCGCGCGCTCAAGAATGAGTCGCGCCCCCGCGCTATCCTCATCGACGCCGTCGCCGAAGCCCAGATAGGCGAGATCGAGGAAGCCAATCAGCTTGTGTTCAGTGAGCGCATCAGCGAGCGCGCGCCATTGATCGAGCGTGAAGTCCGCCCCGAGCGGATTATGGCACACCGCTTGAAGGATCACCGCATCTCCGGGCTGCGTCCCGCGGAAAGCGTCGATCAGACCGTCGAGATCGATGCGTTGCGTGGCGACATCGAAGAAGGGCGCATCGATGCGCTCAAGGCCCGCGGCGGCGATCAGCGCGGGATGGTTCGGCCATGACGGTGCGGGCAGGACAACGCGCTTGCCGCCGGCGGCGCGTACCAGGTCGCAGCCCAGACGAAGCGCGCCTGTGCCGCCGACCGTCTGGATCGAGTTCAGCTCGCGCGCGAGCGCGCCGAACGCAAGTTCGCCGAGCAGGTCCAGAAACTGCACGTCGCCCTGCTGGCCGACATACGCCTTGGTGCGCTGCGTCTCGAACAAGCGCCGCTCGGCCTCTTTGACGGCCGCCATCACCGGCGTATTGCCGCTCGCATCCTTATACACGCCGACGCCGAGATCGATCTTGTCGCTGCGCGGGTCATCGCGAAACATCTTGATGATCTTGAGTAGCGGATCGGGCGGGCGGACGTTCAAGGTCTCGAGCATGCGTTCTGCTTTCACTCTTCCGGCCAGGTTTCGAGCACGTCGACGAAGCGCGTGAGCCAGGCGTTGGTTTGATGTCCGTCGAGCACGCGGTGGTCGATGGTGAGAGAAACGTAGGCCATAGGGCGCACCAGGAGGGCGTCCTGGCCGTCGATCTCGCGAACCACAACGCGCTTCTCCAACTTGCCGACGCCCAGGATCGCCGATTGCGGCTGGTTGATGATGATGGGCGTCGCCACCAGCGAGCCGGACACGCCGTGATTGGAGATCGTGAACGTGCCGCCTTGAACGTCGGCGGGCTTCAGCTG
>CAZHWA010000354.1:0-3258 GCA_964536175.1 uncultured Terricaulis sp.
GGTTCGCGCTCGGATCGGGGAAGCGGACTTCGACGCGCTTGGCCTTTGCGCTTGCCCCGTGTGGGATCCGGCATGAGGCCGAGCGGTTGCGCGCTGAATAGGCGATCAGGACGGGCGCTTCGTAGCCGGGCACCAGGCGTTTGTAGGAATTGGTGGTTGAGTTGGCGAACGCGTTGATCGCCCGCGCGTGCTTGATGATGCCGCCGATATAATAAAGGCATGTTTCGCTGAGATCGGCGTAGCGGTCGCCCGCAAAGAGGTTGTTGCCGCCCTTCCAGATCGACATGTGCACGTGCATGCCGGAGCCGTTATCTTTGTAGAACGGCTTGGGCATGAAGGTGGCGCTCTTGCCGTACGACGCCGCGACTTGATGGATCACGTATTTGTAGAGGTTCATGCTGTCGGCCATCCGCGTCAGCGTGTCGAATTTCAGGCCGAGTTCGTGCTGGGCGGGCGCGACTTCGTGGTGATGCTTTTCCGGTTTCAGGCCGATCTGCCCCATCACCTCCAGCATCTCACCGCGCATGTCTTGCAGGCTGTCGATCGGCGGCACCGGAAAATAGCCTCCCTTCGGCCCGGGGCGGTGGCCCATATTGCCGCCCTCGTAGGGCTTGTTGGTGTTGGCCGGGAGCTCAGTGGAGTCGAATGAGTAGCCGGTATTCCAAGGTTCGGTGGACCAGCGCACATCGTCGAACACGAAGAACTCGGCTTCGGGGCCGAAATAAGCGACTTCGCCGGCGCCCGACGACTTGACGTAGGCTTCCGCTTTTTTGGCGATGGAGCGCGGATCACGCGCGTAAGGCTGCAGCGTGCCGGGATCGAGCACGTCGCAGAACAGCGCTAGCGTCGTCTGCTGATAGAAGGGGTCGATATGCGCGCCGGCGGCGTTGGGGCGCATCACCATGTCGCTCTCATTGATCGCTTTCCACCCGGCGATGGACGAACCGTCGAACATCACGCCTTCCTCGAACGTGTCGGCATCGATCATGCCGACGTCGAAGGTGACATGCTGCATCTTCCCGCGCAGGTCGGTGAAGCGCAGGTCGACATACTGGACGTCCTTGTCCTTGATCAGTTTCATGACTTCGTCAGACATCGCCATCTCCCCGAGCCCGTGAAAGTTGTTTGTGGGCGGCGCTCTGCTCGGTCCGGCGCGGCCCAGAGAATCCAGGACTTCGCTCAGACGGCAGCCGCCCCGGTTTCACCGGTGCGGATGCGCACCACGTTGTGGACATCCAGTACGAAAATCTTACCGTCGCCGATCTTGCCGGTCTTGGCCGCTTTCTGAATGGCTTCGAGCGCCGCTTCGACCTGATCGTCAGGCAAGACCACCTCGATCTTCAGCTTCGGCAAGAAGTCCACGACGTACTCAGCGCCGCGATAGAGTTCGGTATGACCCTTTTGGCGGCCGAAGCCCTTCGCTTCGACCACAGTCATGCCCTGAAGCCCGATTTCCTGAAGCGCCTCTTTCACGTCATCCAGCTTGAACGGTTTGATGATCGCTTCGATCTTCTTCATTGGAGCGCCCCTTGTTGTTCGGTCCCGCCGTGCTTGACGTTCGCATGGACCGGACGACCCGAGTCGATAAGGGCAAATCGTGCAGCTGGCCGTCGTCGCTGCGGCAGGCGCCTATTTTCGAGGCGCCTCTGCCTAACCAAGCGGCTGGCGCCGCCCGTGCGCTGCCTTAAGCTGGACCGATGAGCCGGTTGTTCCTGGTTCGACACGGCGAGCCCGAGAGCGCCTGGGGGGCGCGAGGCTCGGACCTCGACCCTGGGCTCAGCGCTGACGGCCGCCGGCAGAGTCAAATGGCTGCGGGTGCACTGAGCCTCGCGCCGCGCTTGGCGGCAATCAGCTCTCCGATGCGGCGCTGCCGCGAAACAGCCGAGCCCTACGTGAGCAGGGCGCAAATTACCGTCGCCATCGAGCCTAGGGTCAGCGAAGTCCCGTCGCCTTCGGATGTGACCGACCGGCGCGGCTGGTTGCGTCAGAATTTTCCGTGGGAAGGCGGCGGCAGCCGAAGCTGGCGCGACATGGCGCCGGCGCTCCTCGATTGGCGGACGCGCCTGCTCGGCTTCGTCCGTGAACTGGAGCAAGATAGCGTCGTGTTCACTCATTTCATCGCGATAAACACCATCGTGGGTGCGTCATTGGACAGCAGCTCTACTATTGTGTGCAAACCCGCCTATGCCTCGATCACCGAGCTCAGCGTTGAGCGGAGCGGGCTGCGCCTCGTGCAGCTTGGGGAAGAGATGCGCGCCGGAGAGGTGCGATGAGGGATGAGATCGTCACCGTTGAGCAGATGCGCGCTATTGATGAGGGTGCGGCGGGTGCTGGCGTGCCTGCAGCGACACTGATGGAGAACGCCGGGCGCGCCGTCGCCGCAGCTGTTGCGCAAAGGTTTGCCCCCCGGCCTACTGCCGTGGTCTGCGGCCCGGGCAATAATGGCGGCGACGGTTGGGTGGCGGCGCGGACGTTGCGCGCGCTCGGCTGGCCGGTTTGGGTGGAGACGCTGACGCCCCGGGAAGCTCTGCACGGCGAAGCCGCCGCCGCTGCCGCAGCTTGGTATGGGGACACCTTTACGATGGGTCAGGACACGCCCAGGGCTGAGCTGATCGTCGACGCGCTGTTTGGTGCGGGATTGTCGCGTCCGCTGGAAGGCGAAGCGGCGCGACTAGCCGCGATAGTGCAAGATGCGCCCGAGCGGGTTGTGGCCGTCGACGTGCCAAGCGGGCTCGACGGCGACACGGGCGAACCGTTGGGAGAGTTGAGCTTTTGCGCCGCTGTCACCGTCACGTTCGTACGCAAGAAGCCGGCGCATGTATTGCTGCCTGGCCGCGCGCTTTGCGGCGAAGTGGTTGTGGCGGACATCGGCGCGCCAGAGACCGTCGTCGCGCACCAGAAGATAAGCTTGTGGGAGAACGATCCAGGTTTGTGGCGCCTGCCGTGGCCCGACCTGCAAACGCATAAGCATGCGCGCGGCCACGTCATGGTCGCGAGCGGCGGACGCGCGCGCACCGGCGCAGCGCGTCTGGCCGCGCGTGCCGGTTTGCGGGTTGGAGCGGGGCTCGTCACTGTCCTGTCGCCGCGGGACGCTCTCGCGGAAAACGCCGCGCACCTCACGGCAATCATGCTGCGGGAGGCGCAAGACGAGACCGCATACGCGGAGGCGGCGCACACCGCGCAGTGCATCGTCATTGGCCCAGCTTTTGGAACGAGCGATGCGCACTATGCTTTACTGTGCGCGCTGATAGAATCGAA
>CAZHWA010000355.1:0-3253 GCA_964536175.1 uncultured Terricaulis sp.
CGTCGGCGCCCACGTTGAGATCGGCGCCAATGCTACCAATGCTGGCGCGCAATTCGACTTTCGGCGTGTCGGTGTTGAGATCGCGTTCGGAGACCACTTCCTTCAATATTCCAAACCCGGCGCCGGTGTGCGCCACCGTCATGGCGATGCGGACATTGGCGCGATCTTCGCCTTTGACCCAAGGATGATCCGGAATGGCGAACGCGAGCGAGAGCGGACGTTCCGCGTCGAGGTAATGCTGGATCACGCGGCGGCTGAAGGTTTGCGTGATCGAATTGGTGGTGACGAAGCCGAAGCGGCGCAGCGGCGTCTTCGCGCGCGTAAGCATGGCAGCGGCGTGATCCCACCAGTACATGACGAGGTCGGCCGCTTTCGGCACTGGCCGTTTGGCGCGGCTGGACCAGAGCGCTTCGGCGTAGCCGTCGCCCAGCTCTGCTCGTAAATCCTTGCCGCCGATGAACGGCGGATTGCCGACGATGAACTCCGCCTCCGGCCAGGCGGCGATGCGCGGGTTGACATATTTATAGAGTTCGAGCCGCGCTTCTTCGTCGGGAATTTCTTCCCCGGTGATCGGATGCAGCTTGGTGGTGCGGCCGTCCCATTTGGTGATCGGCTTGCCGGCTTCGTCGCGCAGCAATTCCTGCCGGTCCCAATTGAGGATCGCGTCGCGTGCTTGGATGTTCTTGAAATCGCGCAGCACCGGATCGAGCACGGAGTCCGGGCCGTTGGTTTTGAGCTGCCACTTCAAGAAGCCGATCCAGAGCACCAGTTCGGCGATCTCCTTGGCGCGCACATTCTTTTCGATGCCGAGGAAATTGTGCGGATCGATGGTGTTGGCGACGACTTGCCCTTCGGATGCTCCGGCGCCGAACTCGAGTTCGTCCTGACCGCCGAGCTGGCGCAGATATTCGCGCACTTCCCCTTCCAGCCGCTTCATCATCTCCATGGCGACGTAGAGGAAATTGCCGGTGCCGCAGGCGGGATCGAGCACGCGAATATTGCAGAGCTGACGCAGGAATTGCGCAACGGTGCGGCGGGCCGAGCGCAGATCGGCGCGCGCGTCCTCTTGCAAGCGGCGCACGCGTTCGCCGCGCTCTTTGTCGACGCCTAAGCCCTCTTGCTTTCTCAGCGCGTCGGCTTCCGTGCGCTTTGCTTGCGCGCTCTCAATATATTGCTGCGCTTCCACGCGCGCGGCGGCCCAATCTTCATGAAGCGGCTCCATGATGGTGGGAACGACCAAGCGTTCGACATAGGCGCGCGGCGTGTAATGGGCGCCGAGCTGGGCGCGCTCTTCCGGTTTCAGCGCGCGCTCTAGCAGCGTGCCGAAAATGGCAGGCTCGACATCGCGCCAATCGCGGCGCGCCGCCACCAGCAATTCGCCGAGCATGGATTCGGTGGTCGGCAACGCGGCGGCGTCGCGGAAGAGGCCGCCGTTGAATTTGCGCACCTTGTCGGCGATGCCGGAATGGAAACCGCCGGCGTCCATCTGTTTCCACAGATCCGTCAGCGCGTGCTGCAAGAGATGCGCGCGGCCTTTGTATTGTTCGAGCAGGCCGTAGAAGCTCTGCTTCGGCAACAGCTCGACGTCTTCGGCGAACATCGTGAACAGGCAGCGCATCAGGAACAGCGCGACCTGCTGCGGATCGTGGCTCTTCTCCAAATCCTTGGCGACAAAGGCGAGCCGTTCGGCGATGTCGCGCGTGACCTCGGCCGAGCGCTTGGCGGGATCGAGCGCGTGCGGATCGGTCCAGACCCGCTTGAGGCGCGCGCGGATGTCCTCGCGGTTCAGATCGTCCAACATGATGCGGAACGAGCGGCGATCCGGGAATTGCGCGTAGTTCTTTCCCTGGCCGGAGAAGTCGGCGAACAATTCGATGCAATGGCCGACATCGACGATGACGAGAAAGGGCGGCCAGCCGTGCTCCTTCGGCAGCGCCTTGGCGTAGCCCTCGGCCTGACGGCGCGCGCGCTCCATGGCGAGGTCCCAGCCGATCGTGCCGACGCGCGCCGTGCCGGTTTTCCTGCGGCCGGCGTCGTCCTCGCCGAACAGCGCGGCTTGCGCTTCATCGGCTTTGCGCTTGCCTTCCTTGACGCTCTGCTTGGCCTCGCAGACGAAGCAGCCCTTCTTGTAGAGATCGATCCAGCCGGTGGTTTCAGAGCCGTCGGCGTGTTTGAAGCGGACGGCTTTTTCGAAGACGTAGGTGTTTGATTCTTCGCTGGCGACGGTCGCATCGACCTCGGGCGCGCCGATCAGCTGGGCCAGCTGGCTCAAGAACAGCTGATAATTGGCGCGCTCGGCCCCGCCGCTCGCGCTCCACCTGGCGATGAACGCTTCGATGTTTTGGTCGGCCCCGTCCGCCATGTTGGCAACCTAAGCGGTTGACGCCGCAGGGAGCAACTAAGCGCGCTGCGCGCGCTTGGGCCGGCGGGAGCGCCGGCGGTCCATAAGGCGCCCGGCTCGCGGCGTTAACCCGAATCGGGCTTCAAACGCGACATGGGTGCGCAGGCCAAGCAACGCGATCTGTTCCAGGCGCCGCCGGCTGAGCCGGCGAAGGTCGATTACAGCGAGCACTCGCGCCGCTATTTGCTGAACATCCTCTATCTCATGCGTACGGCCGAAGTGTTTCCCTGGCGCGCGCCGAAAGCGGCAAGCACGGAGAAGATGTTCCGCGCGCTGGCGCAGACGCTGCCGGAAGGAGCGGAGCTGCTGGCCGAATTTGAGCGCGAGCTGGCGCGGCTGCGGGCGGCCGGCGGTCCATAAGGCGCGTCGAAGCGACATGCGGGTCTGAAGATCCGCGCTCCTTTGCGCCGCCGGAGGGGGCGCTCCAGCCTTCAGGCATAGGCGCTGCGCCGGCGAGGGCGCCGTTCCGGATCGCCGTAAACGGCGCCCGGAATGACGTGGTCCAAGGGAAGCGCGCTGCGCGCGCTGGGCCGGCGAGGGCGCCGGCGGTCCGGTCTCGTCTTTCGGCGTTCGGAATGACGTGGCCCAAGATGAGGGCGCCGGGGCGGGGGGCCGCCTTGTCTTCTGCGGCCCGTCCCCCTATATCGCCCGCTCACTTCGCACGCGGGAGCGGCGGGGCGGTCTGAAAGCGGCCGTTTCCTCCATCCGGTCCTGGGCTCCGGCCCGGGGTTCTCCCGCGGCGGCAAACCGGAGAAGGAAAGACATGGCGCTGCCTGAGTTCAGCATGCGCCAGCTGTTGGAAGCTGGCGCGCATTTCGGTCACCAGACCCACCGTTGGAACCCGAAGATGGA
>CAZHWA010000356.1:0-3250 GCA_964536175.1 uncultured Terricaulis sp.
AAGGTCTGGAAATGGCCGAAGCGCTCGATCCAAGCCTCATCCTGCTCGACATCAACCTGCCGGACATGACCGGATGGGATGTGCTGGCGGCGCTCCAAGAGCAGGGATACGAAAACATTCCTGTCATCGTTCATTCCGTCGATGACGATCGTAAACACGCGTTAAGCGCCGGTGCGTGCGAACACTTGTTGAAGCCTGCTGACCGCGACGTGCTCGCCGCAGCAGCGCTGAGATTTGCGATGCCGGCGGCGTCGGCGGATATTACCGCAACGAATTCTATAGCAACCGAGGCCAAGAAAAGGGCGTGAGGCCGTGATGCGTATTTTGATTGCCGAAGACCACCCCGATAACCGCGAGATGCTGACGCGCCGGCTGGAGCGGCGCGGCTACGAAGTCCACGTCGCTGAAAACGGCGCTGAGGCGGTCGAAAAAGCCAAAGCATGTGCGCCGGACCTCATTCTCATGGACATCTCGATGCCCGTGATGTCCGGCATAGAGGCGACCCGCGTGTTGCGGCAGACGCCGGACGTCAGCAACGTCAAGATTGTAGCCCTGACGGCGCACGCGATGGAGAGCGCACGGCGCGAATGCATGGAGGCTGGCTGCGACGACTTCGCCACCAAGCCCGTGGACTTCGCAGGACTGGTGGCGCTGATCGAGAAGTACGCGGCTTGACGCTGAGCTTGGTTAGCGCGCGTCAAGGTTAGCGGAATACCAATGCAAAAAACTAAAGCCGTTCTGCGTCGCCATTAGCGCGCCTTCAACCACCCGAGCGTAAATTGTCTGCTGGTATGGTGTGGACGGGTGCAGGGGATGTCCTCGGCGCAAGGCAATGAGGGCGCGTCAAGGCGCCTCGGCCGAATTCTACTGGTCGACGACCAGGCGCAGAATCGCGACATGCTCGGCCGGCGCCTGGAGCGCCGCGGCTACGAAGTCGTGCTGCGCGACACCGCGGTCGGCGTTGAAGACGTCATCGGTGCAGAGGACATCGAGCTGGTTTTGCTCGATTGGATGATGCCCGAGCGCTCCGGACAGGACGCCCTATGCGGCATACGCTCGAGGTACGACGCCGAACACGTCCCGGTTATCGTGGTCACCGCGCTCGACGACGGCGATATCGTTTCCACAGCGCTTGAGAACGGCGCCAACGATTACATCTCGAAGCCTATCGATCTTCGCGTGCTGACGGCGCGCGTCAAAGCCCAGCTCGATCGCCGCAAGGCTGTGCTGGACCTCGACGCCATTCGCGATAATCTCGAGCGCACCGTGCAGGAGCGGACTCACGAACTCGTGGCCGCAAACGAGACGTTGTCAGCCGAGATCAGTGAACGTGAGGCCGCCGAAGCGCGCGCCCAGACGCTGGCGCGGCACGATCCGCTGACCGGCTTGGCGAACCGGCGTCATTTCTTGGAGGAACTGGATCGTCGCCTCGCGCTGGTCGGCAACGAATCCTGTGCGTTCGCACTTCTGTTCGTCGACCTTGATCGGTTCAAGCCGATTAACGACGTGCACGGCCATGCTATCGGCGATCAGCTCCTGCAGGTCATCGCGACGCGCCTGTCCAGCTGCTTGCGCGAGGACAGCTTCGCCGCCCGCCTCGGCGGGGATGAGTTCGCAGTGCTGCTGGAGGATCCCAGCGATCGCGAGGGCGTCTCCTCGGCCGCGCGCCGTATTCTGCACGAGCTATCAGCTCCCATTCTGGTCAATGGGCTCAAGCTCGCCGTTGGCGCATCGATCGGGATAGGCATGTGTCCCGAGGACGGACGCACGGCCGCCGAGCTGCTGCAGCGCGGCGACGCGGCCATGCTGCGCGCCAAGGAAGACCGCGGCGCCTACAAGTTTTTCGATTCCTCGATCGACGAAGAACTGAAGTGGAAAGCTGCACTTGAAACCGAGCTGCGTGCAGCGATCCCGAACGGAGATATCGTGCCGTATTTTCAGCCCGTCGTGCGGCTCGACAGCGGCGCGCTCGCCGGCTTCGAGGTGCTGGCGCGCTGGCCGCACGTGCAGCACGGGATGATTTCCCCCACGCAATTCATCCCGGTTGCCGAGGAGGCGGGTCTCGTCGACGCCCTGTTCTGGGCGCTGCTGGCGCAGGCCTGCCGCAAATCGCTCGACGCGCCAGGGGAGTTCATGCTCGCTGTGAACATTTCGCCCAGCCAGGTTCGCGATCAATGGTTTCCAGAGAAGGTCTTGCGCACGCTGCGGGAAACAGGCTTCCCCGCCCAGCGGCTCGAAATCGAAGTTACCGAAAGCGCCATGATCGGCGATATGGAGCGGGCCAAGACCTCGCTGATGTCGCTTAAGAACCAGGGCGTGAAGGTCGCCCTTGACGATTTCGGGACGGGCTACTCGTCGCTCTTCCTGCTGCGTGCGCTGCCCATCGACAAGCTCAAGATCGACCGTTCGTTCGTGGCCAGCATTACCGCCGATCGCGAGAACGCCACGATCGTGCGCGCGCTGGTCGGGCTGGGGAATGCGCTGGGGCTCGCCGTGACGGCCGAGGGTGTGGAAGACCAGGCGACGGCGGAGGCGCTCACTGCGATGGGTTGCGAGTACGCGCAAGGCTACCTGTTCGGTCCGGCAGTGGAATTTCCCAGCTACGCCCCCGTCCTGCGGGCCACGGCCTGATTGGACGCGCGGCGTCCGCCAGTGCGTACGCCGCAGAAGCGATTAAGGCCGCACGCGTTTCGCTTGGGCGACAACCCCTTCGTCGGCCTCGCCCAGTGCGTGCGTCCCGCTATGGACAAAATTCCGTAAAGTCGGCATGCCAACCGGGCTGCGTGGGTCGGCTACCGGCCCGGCGCCGCAGCGGTATGGCGAGCCTCCTGACGGCGCGCCCGGAGGCGAGTTGAGGACGCCCCCACCCGCGACCGAGAGAAGGGGACTGAGTCGGCATGCGCATGAAGAAGCTTCACCTTGTGGGTCTCGCCGTCGCCGCTTTGGGCGTGACCGCCAATGGCGCAAGCGCCGAGGATGTCACAATCACCACGGCGACCACGACCCCGGTCAGCACGTCCGATCCCAACCCCGATCCGCCGGTCGAAGCCGGCGACGTGACTGTCGCGTCCGGTGGCTCAATTACCGTCGGCGCCAACCAGGCGGCCGTCACTGTCAACTCGAATAACAGTGTCACCGTCGAAGCTGGCGGGACCTTAGGCTCCAACGACGCCAACAACAGCACCGGGATTTTTGTCACCGGCGGTCCGACCGGGACAATCACCAACACTGGCGCAATCAGCCTGGTCGA
>CAZHWA010000357.1:0-3250 GCA_964536175.1 uncultured Terricaulis sp.
TCGGCTCATTGCTGGCTGGCAGCGAAGAAGCGCCGGGCGACATCATTCTTTATCCGGGCCGCTCCTACAAATCCTATCGCGGCATGGGCTCGCTCGGCGCCATGGCGCGCGGCTCGGCAGATCGCTACTTCCAGAAGGAAGTCACCGATCAGATGAAGCTGGTGCCGGAAGGCATCGAAGGGCGCGTGCCGTTCAAAGGCCCGGTCACCAACATCATCCATCAGCTCGTCGGCGGCCTGCGCGCGGCGATGGGCTATGTCGGCGCCAAGGACTTGAAAGAGCTGCGCGAGAAGGCGCGCTTCATCAAGATATCTGCCGCAGGCCTGCGCGAAAGCCATGTGCACGACGTGTCCATCACCCGCGAAGCGCCGAATTATCCGCTGGGGAGCTAGGCCGTGGAGAAGGGCAATTTCATCCAAGTCACGCCCTTCATGCACGTGCCCGACATCGACGCGGCGCTGCGCTTCTTCGAGGATATCCTCGGCTTCCAGACGCTCTTCCGCGATGGAACGTACGCCTACGTGCATCGCGAGACGGCGGGTTTCCGTCTCCTGCAGAACCACGGCGACGACGGGGCGCCGCCCGGCAACCGGCGCTTCTGCTATTACATCGACGTGCGCGACGTGGATGCGCTCTACGCGGAGCTGAAGCCGAAGCTCGACACGCTGCCGGCGAAGGACGTGCACGGGCCGGCCGACAAGCCCTACAAGCAGCGCGAATTGCTGGTGCTCGCGCCGGACGGCAACTTGATCGCGTTCGGGCACGCCATCAAATCGTAAGACGTCACCTTTTTCTGCGGGGTTCCTCCCATGCGTCCCGGCGCGCGCCAGCAGGCGGCCATCGAAATTCTCTCCTCGCTCGACAAACAGCGCCGTCCCGCCGCCGATGCGGTGAAGGACTGGATGCTGTCGCATCGCTTCGCCGGCTCGAAAGACCGCGCCGAGATCGGCGATCTGGTGTTCGGCGCGTTGCGCTGGAAGCAATCGAGCGCCTGGCGCATGAAGAACGATACGCCGCGCGCCTGGGTCTGGGGCGCGCTGCGCTGGGGCTTTGGCTGGACGGGCGAAGAGATCGAACAAAGCACCTATAACGATCCGCACGCGCCATCGCCGCCGACCGAAGCCGAGCGCGCCGCGCTAAGTGCGGACAACCTCGCCGAGGCGCCGCCGCACGTGCGCGGCGACTACCCGGAATGGTTGGCTGAAAGTTTCGCGCGCGCGTTCGGCGAAGCGGCGGCTGCGGAGGTCGCCGCGCTCGCCGCGCCTGCGCCGCTCGATTTGCGCGCCAATACGCTGAAGACGACGCGCGAAAAGCTGATCGCCGCGCTCGGCGAAAGCCCGAAACTGAAAGAAGCGCCGGCGCCGACGCCGCATGCGCCGGACGGCGTGCGCATTCCTTGGACGCAAGGGCGGACGTTTCCCTGGGCGACGGAGCAATCCTTCCTCAAAGGCTGGTTCGAAGTGCAGGACGAAGGCAGCCAGCTGGCGGCGCTGCTGAGCGGCGTCGAACCCGGCATGCAGGTCGCCGACGTGTGCGCCGGCGGCGGCGGCAAGACGCTGGCGCTGGCGGCGCTGATGCACGGCAAGGGGCAGATTTACGCCTACGATATCGACGGCCGGCGTTTGGCGCCGCTGAAGGGACGCGCAGACCGCGCCGGGGCGCACAACATCCAGATCAGAACCCCGATGCGCACGCGCGATGCGCTGGAAGACTTGCGCGCACGCATGGATGTCGTGCTGGTCGACGCCCCGTGCACGGGCTCTGGCACCTGGCGGCGCAATCCCGATGCGAAATGGCGCCTGCGGCCCAATGCGTTGGCGAAGCGGCGTGAGGAGCAGCGCGAGGCGTTGGCAATGGCCGCGCCGCTGGTGAAAGCCGGGGGACGGCTCGTCTATGTGACGTGTTCGGTGCTGCCTGAGGAGAACGAGGACCAAGTAGCTGCATTTCTCGCAACAGAACGCGAGTTTACGCCTGGAGTTTTGGCGCCGGTCTTTCCCGCCTATGAGCGAACCCGCGGCCTGCAGCTGACGCCGCGCTTAACGGGTTGCGACGGCTTCTATGTCGCCGCGCTCCAGCGCACGGCGTCACCCTGAGCCTGTTGAAGCGCGCGGTGTCGCGCCGCCTTCGACACGCTCGGCTGAGACTAAGAATAGGCGCGGCGACTAGACGCTGATGTCGACGCGGCTGCCCGGTTCTTCGTATTCCTCCTCGCGCGGCGGCGGCGGCGTATCGCGTTTGCGGACCGGATCGGCTTGGCGTTTCTTCTCCGCCAGCGCGACCGGATCGACGCGTAGTTTGGCCTCGACCAGATCGCGATACGTTACCGCGCCGCCGAAATCGATGGCCGCCCGTTCGCCTCCTTTCTGGTGGCGCGTCGGCGCGTCTGGAAGCGCGACGTGTGCGACGGTTGGTATCGCGGCCATGGGACCATCATGCCGCATCGCGGTTAGCGGTTTGGTCATCTCTAGTGCTGAATTGCGACTAAGCATGAGGTCGCGGGTGAAGCCACTCGACATCGCCGTTGCCGGGTGCGGGATCGCCGGCTTGGCTTGTGCGAGCCTGCTTCGGCGCGCCGGCGCGCGCGTTGTGGTTTACGATCGTTTGCAGAGCCCGCGGCCGGTCGGTTCGGGATTGATCCTGCAGCCGGTGGGCATGCATATCCTCGACGAGATCGGCGTGGGGGCGCGCATGCGCGAGCTCGGTGCGCCAATCCGGCGGCTCTACGGCAAGAGCGGCGAACGCATTGTGCTCGACGTACACTACGATGCGCTTGGACAAGAGGCGCCCTGCGGCATTGGCGTGCACCGCGGCGCGTTGTTCCAACTCTTGTACGATGCGGCGCTCGATGCGGGCGCGGAGATCGAAGCAGGCAAAGAGATCGTCGAGGCCCGAGATGGCCGGCTTGTGTTCGCCGACGCCAGCCAAAGCTCGCACTTCGACCTTGTCATCGACGCATTGGGCATGCGCTCGCCATTATCCCAGGCGCCGCAAGCGAACCTGCCGTTCGGCGCCTTGTGGGCGAGTCTGGATTGGGCCGGCCAATTCGATCCCCACGCGCTGGAGCAGCGCTATGATGCGGCGCGCAAGATGGTGGGCGTGTTGCCGATCGGCCGCGTGCCGGGCCGCGACATTCAGAAAGCTGCGTTCTTCTGGAGCCTGAAGCACGAAGATCGGGACGCGTGGTTGAGGCGCGGGCTTGATGACTGGAAAGACGAAGTGCGCGCGCTCTGGCCGCAAACAGCGCCGCTGT
>CAZHWA010000358.1:0-3232 GCA_964536175.1 uncultured Terricaulis sp.
GACCGCGGAGCAAGTCGCGCGCGACCTACGCACGATTAAGGAGAAAGTCACGCCATGAGCATGCAAACAGACCGCATCGAAGCCGATGTGCAGCAATCGCGCCATCGACTGAACGACACGCTGAGCGAACTCGGCTCCAAGCTTTCGCCGGGCCAGATATTGGACGAGGGGCTCGGGCTCCTGCGGGGGCAGGCCGGCCAGTTCGCCGGCAAGCTCGGCCGCCAAGTCCGCGACAACCCGCTGCCGGTGTTGTTGGTCGGCGCCGGCATCGCCTGGCTGGTGGCGTCGAACCGGATGGGACAGTCCTCGAGCGAGCACAGCGAAGAGGCGTACAACCAGCGCCGCTACCGCACGATCGAGGAGGCACGCTGGGCAACGCCGCGTCTGCCGAACGAAACCGACGAAGCCTACGAAGAGCGCGTGCATCAGGCTTACAGCCAGGCGTTGGGTTTGAAGCAAATGGCCGGCGAAGCGGCCCACGACTTCAAGGAACGCATAAAGCACACCGTCGAAAGCATTCAGTATGCCGCTACGCGCGCCGGCAGCCGCATCGGCCGCACGGTCATGGGTACGGGCCGTCGAATGGGCGGCGCTGTCGGTACGGCCGGCAAGGGCATAGGCGGGGCAGGCAAGAAGCTCGGCGGCGCCGTGACAGGGACCGGCAAGCGGCTCGGCAGCCTTGCCTCCGACACCGGCGACCGGCTGGGCCATCTCGCCTCGGATGCACGCCATGTCGCCGAAGAACAGGCGCAGCGGCTCAGCGACGCCGCCGAAGCAGCGCGTTATCGCACCGAGCGCTTTTACGACGAAACCCCGCTTGCGGCAGGGGCTATTGCGCTCGCGGTCGGTGCGCTGCTCGGCGGCCTCACGCCGTTGAGTTCGCCCGAGCGGCGCACGCTGCGCGGCGTGGCCGACCGCGCCGTCCGGACCGGCGCCGATCTCGCCGAACGCGGCGTGCGCGCAGTCGATGAACGCATGGACGGCGCCGTGCACTAAAGGCCAACCCGTTCTCGCCTCGCGCGCTCGCGCGGGGCGAGGCGCATGGCTTGCGAGCGGCGCGACCCGCTCTGTCTGGCGAATCGCTCCGAGGTCCCGGACAGCGCTTCGCGCTTTCGGGTGAAGGAGGATGGGGCGCGCGATCCGCGCTCTGTGTTTCGTGTAGGGTGCGAAGATCATCTCTGACCTCCGCCGCGCGCTTCGCGCGCCCCGTTGCGAACCGTTTTTTCGCCAGGCTCTGGGTGTGCGCTGTTCACGCAGATGAACCCCAGATCCCCGGCGGCGTGCGGGCCTTGCCGTCAAGTCCCGGACCCCGGCGCTTCTCGTGTGCGCGACCAACTCGATAAACGCACTCACGCCGGCTTTCTCACGCTCGACCGCGTCTCCCGCATCCGCTTGGCTCGGCTAGCCAGTGAACCTCCCGTGCAAGAGACACGCGCAGTATCGCGCCGCTTCGGCCCTGTAGGATAGAATCGCGCGCTTTTTTTCTAAGCGCCGGATTTTGTGCGGAGAAAATTGCGCGCGCTGTGGGATAGATCGCCGTCTTGGGCCGCCGGCGTCCTCGCCGGCATCGCAACGAGCGCGCGTCGTCCGCGCGTAAACGCTTGCAGGACTAGCGACTCTCCTCCCCCTTGCGGGGAGGAGTTGGAGGAGGCGGGCGGTGATCGTGCAGGAGATGGCCTGCATGGAGGCACGACGTCAGCGGTCAAAGACAGTCGTTCGATTCGGAGAGAACACCGCCGTCACCCCTCACCTGCGTTGGCTGCGCCAACGCTGTCCTCCCCACAAGGGGGGAGGAGCGAATGGTCTCCGCCCCTTGTGGGCGGAGACAGACCGAAGCGAAGCGAAGGTCAGAGGCGGGGTGTTGGCGCAGTTGTTCAAAGCAGGCGCTAAGGCTTTCCGCCCGAGAATGCGAGACATTGCGGGACACCAACAGGTCGGAGCGCGAGCTTCAGCTCGCACATCGGCGGAAACTGCTCTGCATGTCGAAATACGGGCCTACGGCCCGTAGCGAGCTGAAGCTCGCGCTCCAACCTGGCGACGCTTGCGCCGTTCCCCACCATGCAAGACTGGCCTGATCGGCGCTCACGCGTTCTGCCGCCGGCGATCCGCGTGAGCGTGACGAGATCGCGCAATGTGCGCGCGCGAGCGCCGATCCGGGACCCATGGGCAGACGCGCAGCCTTCATCCCCTGGATCCCGGATCGCACCCCGGCTTCAAGCCGGGGCTGCGTCCGGGACGCGTGACGACGAACTAAGAGACGATTCCGCTCGACTTCGCGGGCCCGCAGCCGCGCTCGCTCGCCGATCCGCGCCGTGGCAGCCGAAGCGGGAGTTCGGCGAGTACAAGAATGCGATGTAATGAAAGAAGTATCTCACGCTCGTCTTACGATGGCGACAGGTCCACAACGCCAAACATCACCAAAGCTGCGGCTATGAACGGCATGACGGTAGCAAGAGCAATGGCAATGATGCTGTGTTTCCCAGCTTCCACCGCTCCTAGCGAACTCGCGTCCAAAAGTTCGCCCCTAGCTGCTTCCTCATGAATATGGGTTCGCAGTTTGCGAGCGAACCGAGCACACGCGCAGGAGACTTGCAACAAAGCGTTCGATCCGCTTATCGCCCCAGCAGCGAGCAGGCCTAAGATGATCGCATAGTTCTCGGCACGGCCTGGATTGAGAATTGGTGCCTGGGTTTCGAGACCGTGCTTCATGACCAACGCGATGCCACCGGCGTTTGCAGCAATCATTAGGTACGCGACGCGTTCCATCGCCACATAGGGTCGCTCAAAGAGGCGAATAGCGGACTCGTAGTCTGCGCGTCGAAGATCCCACCAGAGTTTTGGCGGTTGCCCCGCGATAGTCATCGAATCATCCCTCACCCGCGCTGCGCGCGGGGGAGGGACGAGTTTATGAGTCACTGGCACGCTAGGCATTCTTCGTAGTCGGTGCGCTCCGCGGTCATCGCCGGTGCATCCGGCGTTTCGGCCTTGCCTTCATCCCCCGCAAAGCCTGCGCGCGCTACGCTCTTGCTGCGGCAGTAGTAGAGGCTCTTGACCCCGCGCTCCCAGGCCATCCAGTGGAGCATGTGCAGGTCCCATTTGTCGACATCGCCCGGGATGAAGATGTTGAGCGATTGCGCCTGGCAAATGAGCGGGGTGCGATCGGCGGCGAGTTCGATAATCCAGCGCTGGTCGATTTCGAACGCGGTCTTGAACACGTCCTTTTCGTGCTCGT
>CAZHWA010000359.1:0-3227 GCA_964536175.1 uncultured Terricaulis sp.
CTCCCATGGCAGCGTCTTGATCCAGCCGAATAAGCCCGTGCCGCCGCGCAGCCGCCCCGCCAACTCCATCGAAGCGCCGATAGTAAAGATCGTCAGCAGCGTCGGCACCGTGACCAGCGAGGTCAGGGACATTTGCAGGAATTTGAACCCGTTCGAATGTTCGGGATCCATGAAGGGGTGATGCATGCCGACGGGCAGGCTGTAGAGCAGGAACGCCACGAACGTCAGCCGCCCCATCGTGTCGCTATAGAGCCGCCCACCGGCCGCGCGCGGCGCCATCGTGTAGAAGGCGATGTAGGCGGGGATCAGCCAGAAATAGACGATCGCGTGCAGCGTCCAGGAAAACAGCGTGCGCGACAGGCCGACATCGATGGTCTGCACCCAACCGAACGTGGCAGGCAGAATCTGAAACACAATCTCCACGGCGACACCGACCGTCGTCCACAGCCACATCACCGCGTTGGCGACGGTGGCGTACATGGCCAGCGGAACCGGAGCGCCCGGATTGGCCCGCTTGAAGCCGGCCATCGCCACCAGCATCAGCACGCACCAGACCCAAGAGCCGGCGACCACCAGCACAAGGCCGATATAGAACCAGGGACTGCCGATCAGCGGCGGATAGAAGGTGTAGAGCACCGAAGCGTTGCCGCTGAGAATGGCGCTGACCGACATCAGCACGCCGAGGATCGCCACCCAGAATGCGCCCCAGGCCCAGTTTCGTCCCGGCAGATCGCGCTTCAATGCAGTCTCGGCCACGTAATAGCCGAAGCCCATGATGAAGAACGTGGTCAGCACATAGGCCATGGCCACGCCGTGGCCGGTCACCGATTGATAATAGCGTTCCGGAATATCGAGCGGCGCAGAGATCGGGCTGCGCACCCACATCTGCCACACCCCGAGCACGGCGGCGGCCGCGAACACGGCGAACGCGACCCATAAATGCGCGAGGACGAGACGGTTATTCTTCGGCACAGCGCACGCGCCCCCCTGCGTCTGGTTGGAATTGTTGTCGCGGCACGACGCGCACGGTGGCGATCATTTCGCTGTGGCCGAGGCCGCAGAATTCCTGGCACGGCATCATCAGATCGCCGGTGGTGCGAAACGTCGTGTGCACCTGCGCCACATAGCCCGGCACGACCATGGTGTTGACGTTGGTGCCGGTGACCAGAATGCCATGGATCACGTCCGGGCTGGCGAAGCGCAGCGTCACCGGCTGATCGGCAGGCAGCACGATGCAGTTCGGCACAAACGCGAACTGGGTCGCGACGATACGCGCCGTCACCCGGCCGTTCGCGTCCACATGCGTGCCGAGATTGGCCTCAGTGAACTCGTCCGACAGGTGCAGCGCCGTGGAATCGATGCGTTCGACATTGCTTGGCGGCTGCATGTGCATGAACACGGCGGCGCTGATCACGGCCAGCATGATCACGGTGACAACGCCGATGACGATGATGCTCCAGCGCAGCTCGGAGCGGACGATGTCGCGCTCTTCCAGGCCCGTCATCAGCCCACCATGCCGCGCGGAATGAACACGAACGCATAGATCGCCAGCCAGGCCAGCAGCAGCAGCGCTGTCGTCAGGCCCGCAAGCGCAAACGCGCCTGCTGGCGTTTGTTTCAATGCGTCGTTGAGCGCCTCTTCGCTCAGCCCGTCGTCATCCATCGGTCACTCCGAGACTCGCTGCGAGCCAAAGCAGTTCCCACCCGGCGGGATTCGATTGAACACAAGGCGCGCGCTTCTGCAAGTGCAATCGAAACGCGCCGCGAACGCCTTTCGCGCGTTGCGCTTGCATGGCCAAGCAGCTTCGCATCGGCACGTCGGGTTGGCTCTACAAAGCCTGGCGCGGCGTCTTCTATCCGAAGGGGCTGCGACAGAAGGACGAGTTCGCGCACTACGCTTCGCGGTTCGACACGGTCGAACTCAACGGCTCCTTCTATCGGCTGCCGATCGAAATCGCGCCGAAGCGCTGGCGTGAACAGGCCCCGAAGGGCTTTCTCTACGCTTGGAAATATCCGCGCTGGCTGACGCACTACTACAAGCTGAAAGAGCCGGCAGCGAGCTACGCGCGCGTATTTCCCCGCATGCAAGATCTGGGCGACGCCGAGGGCCCTGTGTTGTTTCAGCTGCATCCCCGCATGCGCAAAGAGCGCGAACGCCTGGCCTGCGCGCTCGCTCTCTTACCTAAGGGTAAGCGCGCCGCGTACGAATTCCGTCATCCCAGCTGGTACGATGAAGACATCTTCGCGTTGCTGCGCGCGCACGACGCGGCGCTCTGCATCTCCGATCATGCGGACGCGCCTGCGCCGTGGATCGAGACGGCGAGCTGGGTCTATGTGCGCGGCCACGGCCCCGGCGGGCGCTATCGCGGCGCCTATTCCGATGCAACGCTGCGTCGTTGGGTCAAACGCATGCGCGCCTGGTCCAACGATAAGGACATCTTCTGTTACTTCGACAACGACGTCGGCGCGGCCGCGCCGCACGACGCGCTACGGCTCAAACGCCTGCTGGCGCGCTCGCCGGCGTCCCGCACCGGCTGGAGTTAGTTGGAGTTCGCCGGGTTGGATTGCCGCGACTGCTCGGCCGCGTTGACCGGATCGGTGGGGCCGCCGAATTCCGAACCCGCCGCCGCTTCGGGATCGTCGTACATCGGCGTGCGGTCGGCGTTGGCGACGTCCGCGTCCGGGTCGTTGAGGTTCGGCCCGCTCGAGGCGCCATACGAGCCTTCTTGCGCCCGCACGTCTTCGGGCTGTTGCTGACCGCACGCAGCAACCAGAAACACTGCCGCGACGCACGCGCGGGCAATCACGGCGCCGTCTCGGCCGGCTGCTGCTGGGTATCCGCGCTGGCGTCGCCGGCGGGCAGCCCGTTCAGCCGCTGCTCGGTCGCGCCTGTCGCCGCCGAGGCGCGCCCGGTGTCCTCGCCGGTGATCTGATCCCATTGCGTGGGGTTGTCGCTGTAGCCCGGCTGTCCCGTGGCGTCCGGACTCGACGTCGCCGAATACGGATCCTGGCTGGCTTGCTGTTGCGTGGCGTTGTCGCCGCACGCGCCAAGCACGGCGATGCAGGCGGCGATGACGAAAAGGCGTGTCATGACGGTTCCGATCTTGGCGAGTCGACGCGCGCCCATCCGGTTTGGTTCCGCACGCTCCGGCGCGCTATGTTGGGTTCATGTCGACTAGCCGCGTCCTGATTCTGATCGGCATCGCCATTGTGCTGATTGGCCTGCTA
>CAZHWA010000360.1:0-3226 GCA_964536175.1 uncultured Terricaulis sp.
GTCGGCGTGTTGCTCATGTATCTGGTGCTGGTGGTGCAGTTCGGTTCGTTCCTCGACCCGATCGCGATCATGATCTCGCTGCCGCGGTCGCTGGTCGGGGTGGTGGGCGCGCTGATGCTGACCGGCGATGAACGAATTAAGACCCCCGAGCCGCTGGAAGAGCTCTCGACCAAGCGCCTGCTCACCATGACCTGGCTCGAAGGACGCGGCCTCATGTCGTGGCTGAATGAGCCCCAGGAAATTCGCAATCGCATTGCTGAATTGCTGTTCCAGGCCTGGTGGGGGCCGATGACCCATTACGGGGTCATTCACGGCGATCCGCACCTCGGCAACTACGCGCTCACAGAAAACGCCGAGCGCTTGCACCTGTTGGATTTCGGTTGCGTCCGCATCTTCCCGCCGCGCTTTCTTGAGGGCGTTGTCGGCCTTTATCGCGGGCTGAAGGCCGGCGACATGGACCAGGTCGCTCATTCTTACGAGATCTGGGGCTTCAAGAATCTCAGCGGCGAACTTATCGAAGCGCTCACGATGTGGGCCCGGTTCATCTACGGCCCTCTGCTCGATGACCGCGTACGCACTATCGCCGACGACGTGCCCCCATCCATGTATGGCCGGCGTGAAGCTTTCGAAGTGAGAAAGCGTCTGAAGACGCTGGGGCCCGTGCTAATTCCACGCGAATTCGTGTTCATGGACCGCGCCGCCATCGGTCTGGGCGCGGCGTTTCTGCATCTGCGCGCCGAGCTCAATTTCGGCCGCATGTTTGCTGAAAGCGTGGAAGGCTTCTCGATCGAGACGTTGGCTGAACGGCAAGCTCGAGCATTGCGCGATGTCGGGCTCCCCTAAGCGCCCATGACAAACATCGTCCCGTGATGGACGGCAAGAATGGCCGTCAAATTCCCCATCGCAGCTAGCCGATAGACGGCGCGCGCCGGCCCTTGCCAGCATGAGGCGAACATCACGAGCGCGGCGATGGCCAACACCGGCGCTGCCCAGAAATTGAGTGGCGATAGCGGAACCAGTAAGGCCGCCATCGGCCAGGCGAGTAGTGCAGCGCCATACAATATAGTGGCCAGAGCGCAACCTGAGGCGCGCTCGCGCATCGCTTCCGTCAGCGTGAAAGAAGCTAGGTGAAGCGCGAGCACGAACACGGGCGCACCGATCAACGCGACGACTGGCAGTCGCAGATGCCCCAGTGCGAACGCCAAGCCGCAACCCACGAGCGTGCCGGCGGCCAGCCCGCCAACCAACACAGCAATGCGTTCACGCCGGTCGAATCTCGCTACCGCCTTTACAGCGATAGAGTCACAACAACATGGGTCGCCAGCGACGATCCGCACCGAATCGTAGGCCATTGAGTTTGAGCCCCTGCGTCATCCATCGCCCCGGCGGAGAAACAGACCGCAAAGCGATCTTGTTCCAATCGTGGCAGAGCAAAACGCGCGGCGGCCTAAGATAAGGCGGCCAAGCCGACCAGTGCGGCGCCGGGCTCGAAGTGATGACAGATCTCTGCGCGATCGGCGTAGCCGGGCTGGCTTGCGTCGTCGCCGATCATGCGAAGAAGCTGCCCATTACGAGCAGCTCCCAGCCTGTCCTGTGATTGACGATGGCCTTCAGGTCGTGCGGCGCTTTGCGGCGAAGTCGACAATCGACAAGAGCAGAAACGCCGCGCCAACCGAGCCCACAATAATCGCTGGCACGGCCATCGCGTAAAGCACCTCCGTATCGCCATCGATGTTGCTCAGGGCCAATCCCGCCCCCATGAAACCACCGGCTAACGCCAGCAACACCACGGCGTTGCCGAATGTTCTACGCGCACGTCCGCCGCCGCCATTCTCCAGCATCTCGTCGGTCATGCGCGCGATTGTCGCGGGATCGAGTTCCTGGCCGCGCGCAATAGCCTGAGAAATGAGCTGGTGCGCCGAGCGTTTGGTCCGCTCCTTGACCATGATCGGCCCCAGGATGACCGCAGCGAGGAAAGCGAAAAACACAAACGGAATGAAAGTGTCGGTGTCCATGAGCGGCTCCACTGGCTGGGGGCTGCTGCCCCATTACCGACACAGATGCGCCCCGCGCCCTGTTTGGACGCAGCAGGCTATCGCAACGCTTTGCGGATCACGAGTTTCAGCCCGGACCAGGTTTCGTCCACGGCGCACACCTTCACGTCGACATAGCCCATAGGCAGCGCGATCTCCCGGATCGCGCCCTCGGTAATGTCGGTTTCGACCTTTGCCGCCTTCTTCGGCCAGGACACCCAGACCTGCCCGTCCGGCGCAAGCTTGGCCCGCAGGCTCTCCAGCTCCGTCGCCAGCTTGACGGCGCTGGTATGGAAGATGTGGGCCGCGCGCAGCGCTTGGGTTGGCCGCGCCAAGTAGCGCGGCGCGACCTGCTTATCGAGTTCGGCCTTAACCGTGGGTGGCATGCCGGACGCCCAGAGCGGCGCGGCCGGCTTCAGCCCCAGTTTCTTTGCCAGCGGCGTGCCGGAATAGCCGGTGGGCATGTGCGCTCCTTGCCCCGGCGGGCGCTTTCCTGTATCAGCCGCGCTTCAAATTTTCCCCAGGATTTGCGGTCATGAAAGCCGAAGGCCACCCCGATTACCACTTCATCACGGTCAAGATGACCGACGGGACCGAATACAAGACCCGCTCAACCTGGGGCGAGGAAGGCCAGACGCTGGCGCTGGAAATCGACTCCAAGTCGCACCCGGCCTGGACCGGCGGCGGACAGCAGATCCTCGACCGCGGCGGCCGCGTCTCGCGCTTCAACGACAAGTTCGGCGGCTTCATGAAGAAGAAATAGCCAGAAGCCAGGAAGCCAGAAACCAGAAGTCAGAAGGGCGTCGAACTCTCCGACGTCCTTCGCTTATTCCGGGTTCTGGGTTCTGGCTTCTGATTTCTGGTTTCTGGCTTCTGAGTCAGCGCCCGAACGCCTGGCTGATCCGCGCCATCTGATCGCTCACCACATTCGGCGCTTCGGTCCCGCCTTCGTACATCGTCTCATCCAGACGCCGCACGCGTTCGTAGATGGCGGCGCCGCGGATGATGAGCGCCTTCAGCGCTTCGGGCAATTCGTCGGCGCCGGCGAAGCTGCCGCCCTGCGGCGCATCGCGGGAGATCAGGCGGTATTTTTCGCTCGCCGCTTCAGTCATCTGGATCTCGCCGTCGCGCACGGCGCGCTGCACCAGGAGCCAGGACGCCACCTGCATCAGCCGCGTCGTCAGGCGCATGCT
>CAZHWA010000361.1:0-3223 GCA_964536175.1 uncultured Terricaulis sp.
GTCGATCTTGTCGGCGATGCGCGCGCGCTGGGCCTGCAGGTCGATGAAGGGGATCATGGGAGTGGCTTTCCAAGACTGACGGCCGAAGTTGGCCGCCCTCCCCTCGATGGGGAGGGCCGCGCCGAAGGCGCGGGGAAGGGTGATCGCTGCGCTGTTGCAGAAGAGCCACTGGGGGCAGTTCTGTTTGAGTTGCGCGAACACTCCATCAGTCGCGCTTCGCGCGACAGCTCCCCCATTGAGGGGGAGCAGGGGGGTCTGTGCTTGCTCATGACAGAGACGGCAGGCCGCTGGCGCGATCGACATCGAGCGCCAGCTCCAGCACTGCGAGCGCTTCTTCGCCGGTGACGGCGGGCCGCGGCGCCACGCCGAGCACGGCGTCGATGAAGTGCGCGACATTGGCGCCTAAGGGATCGCTGCCGATGCGGGTTTCGGCGAAGGCGGCGTTGAGCGGAAAGTCAGTGGTGTTTTCAAAGGTGCGGGCGAGGAAGTCGATGTTGACTTCGCCGCTGGGATAGACGGCGCGCATGAAGCGGCGCCGTTCCGGCGCGATGCGGCTCGAAATGAATACCGCTTCGGCGTGCGGGGCGAAGGCGAGCCGCGCTTCGACGCAATCGGCGGTGCGGCGTTGTTCGCGCTTCGCCGTGGCGAGGATGCCGCTCGGCCTGGCCTTCATCAGCTGCAGTGCCAGATCCAAGTCGTGCACCATGAGGTCGAGCGTCACCGAGACATCGGCGCTGCGGCCGGTCCACGGGCCTTCGCGCACGCTTTCGATGCGCGTGGGTTTCTCCGGTGTGCCCAGCAGCCCCATCGCCTCGAAGACAAGACGCTCCTGGTGGCCGCAGGCGAGCATCAGTTTGTTTTCATGCGCGAGGCGCACGAGTTCGGCGCCGTCCTTGGGATCGGTGGCGAGCGGCTTTTCGATGAGTACATGTTTGCCGGCCTCAAGCGCGCGCCGTGCGATGCCGGCGTGTTCTGAGGGCGGCGTGGCGATGGTGAGGATGTCGACACCCTCGAGCAGGGGCTCAAGTTCGTAGAACGGATCGACGTGATGGGTGTCGGCCAACATCTGCGCGCGCTCGTCATTGCGATCGCAGACGCCGGTCAGGGAAACGCGAGGATCTTCGACATACTTTCGCGCGTGATGGCGTCCGAACGCGCCCGCGCCAACTACCCCGGCCCGCAGCTTGCTCATTCCACCGTCACCGATTTGGCGAGATTGCGCGGCTGGTCGACATCGGTGCCTTTGTGCACGGCGGTGAGGTAGGCCAGGAGCTGGATAGGCGCGGAATAAACGAGCGGCGCCACGAAGGGATCGCAGGCGGGCGCACTGACGACATGCTGGGCGATGTCCTTGACGGCGGCTGCGCCGGGTCCGTCGGTTATGACGATGAGCTTGCCGCCACGGGCGGCGACTTCCTGCATGTTGGAGAGGGTTTTCTCAAACAGGTGGTCGTGCGGCGCGACAACGACGACGGGGGTGTCTTCATCGATCAGTGCGATGGGGCCGTGCTTCAACTCACCGGCGGCGTAGCCTTCGGCGTGAATGTACGAGATCTCCTTCAGCTTCAGCGCGCCTTCGAGCGCGATCGGATAATGCACTCCCCGGCCGAGATACAAGACGTCACGCGCGTGCTGGAGCTCGTAAGCGATCTTGTCGATCTCGCTTTCAGAGGCAAGCGCGTCGGCGATAAGGCGTGGAGTTTCCATCAGCGCATGCACAAGGCGGCCTTCTTCCTGTGAAGAGAGCGCGCCGCGCGCCCGCCCAACGGCGATGGATAGCGCAGCGAGCGCGGAGAGCTGCGCCGTGAACGCCTTGGTGGAGGCGACGCCGATCTCGGGGCCGGCAAGCGTGGGGACACGTGCATCGGCTTCGCGCCAGATGGTCGACTCCGGCACATTGACGATGGCCAGCGTCTTCAGCCCCTGCTCTTTGCAGTAGCGCAGCGCAGCCAGCGTATCGGCAGTTTCCCCGGATTGCGACACGAAAACGGCGAAGCTGCTGTTGGCGAAGGCCGGCTTGCGATAGCGGAATTCGGAGGCGATGTCGGTTTCGACGCTGAGGCCGGCGATGCCTTCCATCCAATATTCGGCCACGCGCCCAGCATAATGCGCCGTGCCGCAGCCGATGATGAGGGCGCTGTCGACACCAAGATCGACACCGTCGAGATCCGGCATCTCAACGCGCTCGTCGTTGGCGTTGACGTAACGCGTAATGGTGCGCGCGGTGGTTTCTGGCTGCTCGTAGATTTCCTTCTGCATGAAGTGGCGATAATTGCCTTTCTCCACCGCAGCGGCGCCGCCGCCAAACGTGTGCAGCGTGCGCTGGGCAATTTGGCCTTGGGCGTCGACGATCTTTGCTTGGGCGCGCGACAGCACCGCGACGTCCCCCTCTTCGAGGAACATCACGCGCGTAGTAAAGGGGGAGACCGCGATCGCGTCCGACCCCAGGAACATCTCGCCGTCGCCGACGCCGACCGCTAGCGGACTGCCCTTGCGCGCGCCGATCAAAATGTCTTCGTCGCCGGCAAACAGCACAGCGATGCCGAAGGCGCCGTCGAGACGCCGCACGGCGGCAATGGCGGCCTGTTCGGGCGATTGGCCTTCGTCGAGATAGTGACTGATCAGGTGCGCGATGACTTCGCTGTCGGTCTCGGATGCGAAGGCATGGCCGGCGGATATCAACTCCTCGCGCAGCGCACGAAAGTTTTCGACGATGCCATTGTGGACGATGGCGACCTTGTCGGTGGCGTGCGGATGGGCGTTGGCTGTGGTCGGCGCGCCGTGCGTGGCCCAGCGCGTGTGGCCGATGCCGGCCTCGCCGGCCAGTGGGCGGTTTGCTAGTTCGCGCTCCAGGTTTACGAGTTTGCCGGCCGCCCGGCGTCGCGCGATGGCGCCGTTCTCCAGCGTGGCCACGCCGGCGCTGTCATAGCCGCGGTATTCCAGCCGCTTTAATGCCTCGACCAGCCGCGGCGCGGCCGGGGAGCTGCCTAGAATGCCGATTATGCCGCACATGGTTGTTCGATCTCGAGCTAAGCAATAATCGTCATTCCGGACGCGCGTAGCGCGATCCGGAATCCAGGGGTGGCAGGGCGCAGTGCTTGCGGCCTCTGGATTCCGGGTTCTCCGCTGCGCGGCGCCCCGGAATGACGAAAGAAGTGTCCCGGCGCTCTCATGCGGTAACGGCCATTGATTTGCACCTCAATTAGTCTTTCAACATGCGACG
>CAZHWA010000362.1:0-3222 GCA_964536175.1 uncultured Terricaulis sp.
TTGCGTCCTGATAGGCGATGCTCTGCAGATCGAACAACTCAAAGCACGGCGCAGAAACGACGCGTGTCGGCACGCCGTCCGCCTGCAGCATCTCGCGCGCCTTCACCGCGAGCGCCACTTCCGTGCCGGTGGCGAAGATGGCGACGCGCGAAGCTCCCCCGTCCGCCGGCAAGAGTTCGTAAGCGCCGCGCGCCGAAAAATTCTCACTCGCCTCGCTGCGCAGCGCCGGCGTGGATTGCCGCGATAGCGCCAAGACACTCGGCCCGTCCTCATGCAGCAGCGCCGCCTGCCAGCACTCGGCCGCTTCCACAGCATCGCACGGGCGGAAAACGTACAAGTTCGGGATCGCGCGCAGCGCCGGCAGGTGCTCGACCGGCTGGTGCGTGGGCCCATCTTCGCCGAGCCCGATGGAATCGTGCGTCAGCACGTGGATGACGCGCACGCGGCTGAGCGCCGCCAAGCGGATCGCCGGACGCGAATAATCGGAGAAGACCAGGAACGTGCCGCCGTACGGAATGACGCCGCCGTGCAACGCCATGCCGTTCATCGCCGCGGCCATGCCATGTTCGCGAATACCGTAGCGGATGTAGCGTCCGAGCCGGTTTTCCGGCGTAAAGTCGCTCGATCCTTTCGCCAGCGTGTTGTTCGAACCTGTGAGATCGGCCGAGCCGCCAATGAGTTCGGGGCAAACTTCGAACATCGCCTCGATCGCCTTGCCCGAGGCGGCGCGCGTGGCCAGCGCCGGTTTTTCCTGCGCCATCGCCTGGGCGTGCAAGCCAAGCCTGGCGATCGCGGCTTCGACGTTGGCGCCGCGCATCGCCGCGGCAAATTCATCGCGCTTGGCCGACCGTTTCAACCGGCCCGCCCAGGCTTCGCGTTCGCCCGCCCCGCGCGCGCCAATTTTGCGCCAGGCCTTGAGGATGTTGTCGGGAATCTCGAACGGCCCGTGCGGCCAGCCGAGAGCCGCTTTGGCGGCGGCGAGCTCTTCGGCGCCGAGCGCCTCGCCATGCGCTTTGGCGGTGCCGGCTTTGTTCGGCGCGCCGTACCCGATCGTCGTCTTGCAGTCGATGAAAACAGGCAGATTGGATTCGCTCGCCGCCTGAAACGCGCGCGCCACATCGGCCATGTCGTGTCCGTCGCACGCCAGCACGTTCCAGCCGCTCGCTGCGAAGCGCGCTTGCTGGTCGGTCGCGTCCGCCAGCGAAACCGCGCCGTCGATCGAGATCGAATTGTTGTCCCAGATGACGATGAGCTTGTTCAGCTTCTGCCGGCCGGCCAGCGTCAGCGCTTCCTGGCTGAGCCCTTCCATCAGGCATCCGTCGCCGGCGATGACCCAGGTGCGATGATTGACGAGTTCGTCGCCGAAGCGCGCGTTCAAATGCGCTTCGGCCATCGCCATGCCGACCGCGTTGGCCAGCCCCTGACCCAACGGACCGGTTGTCGTTTCGATGCCGGCGGCGAGAAAATTCTCCGGGTGTCCCGCGGTCTTCGAGCAGAGCTGGCGGAAGCGCTTGATCTCTTCGAGCGTCAGGTCGGCGTAGCCGGTGAGATAGAGCAGCGCGTAAAGCAGCATCGAGCCGTGGCCGGCGCTCAAGACGAAGCGGTCGCGGTCGGGCCAGTTGGGTTCGCTCGGATCGAATTTGTGGAAGCGTGAAAACAGCACGGTCGCTGCATCGGCCATGCCCATCGGCATGCCAGGGTGGCCGGACTTGGCCTGCTCTACCGCATCCATCGCCAGCGCGCGGATCGCGTTGGCCAGGTCCCTTGCTGGAACGCCTTCGATTTTGTCGCCGTTGCTCATGCCCGATCCTTGTCCGAGCCTTCCTCTGCGCCGATTCGCAGATTCGCCCGGTGCTTTGCTCGCAGCGCGCGACGGGAGTATCAGCGGAGCAAAGCCGCCGCCATGCGGCGAGGGAGCAGATTGATGCAGATTTTCCTCGACAGCGCCGACGCGAAGGAACTGAAGGCCCTTGCCGAAACGGGCCTGGTCGACGGCGTCACCACCAACCCTTCGCTCGTTGCGAAAGCGGGGCGGAATTTTTTCGAAACGCTGCAGGACATCTGCGCCGCGGTCCCTGGTCCGGTCAGCGCCGAAGTGGTCGGCCAGGACTACGAGTCAATGCTCGCCGAGGGGCGTAAGCTACGCGGCCTCGCCAAGAACATCGTCGTCAAAGTGCCGCTGACGCCGGACGGCTTGCGCGCCTGCAAGACACTCGAGGCGGACGGCCATCCCTGCAACGTGACGCTATGTTTCTCAGCGCCGCAGGCGCTGCTCGCCGCCAAGGCCAGCGCCACCTACATTTCCCCGTTCATCGGCCGGCTCGACGATAACGGCCAGGACGGTATGGGCCTCATCCGCGAGATCCGCGCCATCTACGACAATTACGATTTCCACACCCAGATTCTGGCCGCATCCATCCGCAACGCCGGCCACGTCCGCGACGCCGCCATCGCCGGCGCAGATTGCGCGACCATTCCGCCGGCGGTGTTTCGCAGCCTCTATAAGCACGTCCTGACGGACGCGGGGCTGGAGGCGTTCCTGAAAGACTGGAAGTCGACCGGCCAGTCGATCCTGTAAGCCGCACTCAGCGGCGCGGCGTCAGCCGGCGCAGACGGGCGATGTCATCGTCGGTTGTCGCACGAACCGCATCCATGGCCCGGTCCGCTTCCGCCAGCTGGGCCTGGATCGCTTCGACGTCCAGCGGCTCGATGACGGGGCGCGTGTGCTGCATTTCCGAGGCGAAAGCCTCGCGAACCAGCGGCCCGCTTTGCACGAGCACCGGCGCAACCAGCCCCATGAGCACCATGGCGCTCGCGCCAGCGACGAAGCTGGCCACGATCATGCGCGTGGTGGCTTTGGCGTTGGACGGCGTCATTGTGGAAAACTCCCGGACCGGCGCGGTCGCTTAACAAAACGTTCCCTGTGTTGCAAATGCGAACTTAGGGCGCCGAACCGAGATCGTCTGTGACGACCGTCACCCTGCTCGACACCCCCCGGCCGCTGTTTCCGCGACCTTGTCCAGATCGTAGCGCACAAAGCTGAATTCAAGCCGAATCGAAGCTTCGTTACGGTTGCGGCGAGCCTGGACTTAAGCTCTACAGAAACGCGCCCGGCGCGCTGTGCTGCGGCGCGTCAAATGGACCCACAATGACTAGCGTTTCCCGATCCACTCGACCGCTACGGAAAGCGGTGCTTCCGGTGGCAGGCTTCGGTACGCGCGT
>CAZHWA010000363.1:0-3221 GCA_964536175.1 uncultured Terricaulis sp.
GAGGCCGAGCTGGCCAGCGCGGATGGCGCAGTTGTAGCCGCCTGGGCCGCCGCCGATGATGACGAGGTCGTACGTCATAGGTGCTCCGAACGAGGGCGAAAGAGAGGGCGCGAACCTAGGCGCCGCGGCGCCCCGGATCAATCGCTCCCGGAATACGCTGTCGCCTATGGGCTCAGCTGAGCGCGCCTTGCGCGTAAAGCCATGACGCCAGCACGGCGATCACCAGCAGCGCGAAGAAGCCATTGACGGTCGAAACCTCGATGCGGGCGGCGGCCGCCGCCGCCGCCGTCCTGGCCGCCAGTTCGCGCCGGCGTTGGCGCACAAAATAGAAGAGCTGATGCACCACGATCGCGGCGAGCAGCACCACGGCCAAACGATGTGCGAGCAGCATGGCCGCGCCAGCGGCGGCCGTCAGAGCCGCACCAACGAACAACCACCAGGGCCGGGCGCGATCGGTTTCGGACAAGTCGGCGGCCGCCTGGTTTTCCTCGCCGAAATCGGCGCTCAGTTCGCTGAGCGCCTGCCCGAGCCGCGCCATATCCGGCGACATGCGCGCCCAGAACCACATCTGCCGCGCCATCCACAGACCGAACACAAGGTACAACGCACCAAAGCCGCGCAGCACCCAGACCAGAACGTCGATGAAATTCACGCGCCCTGTCTATCCCAGTACGCGCGGTCAGCGGCGTCGATGACGAAGATGAGCAGGCCAACGACGAGAATGAGGCCTAACAGGCCCACCTGTGCTTCCGGCGTGGCGAGGTCCGACAGAATGGTCTGCGGCTCAAGATAGGCGCGCGGATCGATCGCGCTGACAGTATCGACAAAGCTGCCCTGCTGCGACAAGGCCCAGTTGGCGCCATAGAGGGCAAAACCGATGAGCCAGCTCCAGAATCCTTGCGTCCGACGGATGAGGCGAATGGCCGAGATGAGAAAGAACAGACCTGCGCCGGCCCACAGCGCAACGTCGATCCAGGTCGATCCCGGCGCACCGGCTGCAGTGGCGGCCGCCTGAGCGTCCTGCACACGCGCCATATCTACATCAAGCTGGAACCCGGTCAGCGCCCCGGCGCCGGCCAACGCGCCCAGAAAACTCAATAGCGCCAACGCGAACAGCGCCAAAATGGCCGGCCAGCGCAGAATGAACATCATGGGGTCCCCTCCCAGGCCCGCTCCCCCAGAACGGGCTTGCCAATCCTATACGCCTCATTGCGCCCCGCCAATGGGCCGAACAACGCGCGTCGTCTCAAGCTTCTACAGCTATGCAACCGGAACTAGCATGTTGTCGGAAGGGGAAATGCGATGGCGTGGTTTGGAATAGTGAGCGCGTGGGCGGCGCTGGCGATGGGCGCGCTGTTCGGCGTCAACGCGTACTTCCAGTTCGCCACTGGGGTGAGCGGCTGGATCTATGTTGCGATCACGGGCGTGCTGATCGTCGCAGCCTTGCGCACGCTGCAAAAAAAGTCCGGCAGCCTTCGCCTGCTGGCCGGCGCGTGGGGTATTGCAGCCGGACTTCAGATCACGCCGCTTTCAATTGCGTTTTCCCTGCCTGCCGCGCGGTTCAGTACAGGCGACTTCGCGTTCATGGCCATTTCGCTCATATGTCTGGTCCTGACGGTTCTGCACAAAGAGCGGACGTAATTATCCACATCGATACGCCCGCGAAACTGCAACAACGTCTCGTTAACGACCGTTGTCTGCTCGGGCGGGCGCATGAGGAGGCAGCCATGCACATCGCCAAGCTTCGCGTCCGTGACGAGACCGGGCTCGTGCCCGCAGGACGATACTTCCAGCAAGTGGCGAAGAGCCTGCGCGCGGCGAATGCGCGCGAACACGCGCGCGCGGAAGCGGAAGATCGCGGGCCGAAGGCAGTTCGTCGCCACGCACCGGTGAAATTTGCAGAGCACCCGCCGATGTGAACGGGCGAAATTGCTGACGCGATCCCCTCGCGTTCGCGTACAACGCGCACGGAGGTTCGCATGGCAAAGACAAGCGCATGGCTTGCGTTGCTCGCAGCAGCAGCCATCGCCACTTCATTGGCGATGCAATTCAGCAGTCTCCCATTCAGCGCAGCGGGTCCGTTCGCAGCGCTTGTGCTTCTCGCTTTCGGCGCCCAGCGCACCTTGGCGGGCAAGAGCGGCGGGCAGCGCCTTCTATGCGGCGCCTGGAGCGTCGCCACGGGCCTGGCATGGTACGCGCCGTCTTACAATTTTCCGGACTTCGTTCCAGGCATGCTCGGCATCGGCGCGCCTGTGCTGGCCAGCGCGACCGGCTTGGCGCTGGTGCTTCTGCACAAAGAAAACTGCCTAGAGGTCGAGTAGCATGCGCTCGGGGTCTTCGAGTCCTTCCTTGACGCGCACAAGGAAGGTGACGGCTTCCTTGCCGTCGACGATGCGGTGATCGTAGCTGAGCGCCAGATACATCATCGGGCGGACGACGACCTGCTTGTCGATGACCACGGGCCGTTCCTGGATCTTGTGCATGCCGAGAATGCCCGATTGCGGCGCGTTGAGGATCGGCGTGGACATCAGCGAGCCGTAGACGCCGCCGTTGGAAATGGTGAAGGTGCCGCCCTGCATGTCGGCGACCGACAGCTTGCCGTCGCGGGCCGCGACGCCGAGCCGTCCGATCTGCTTCTCTATCTCGGCGATCGACATGGCGTCGGCATCGCGCACCACCGGCACGACGAGGCCCTTGTCGGTGCCGACGGCGACGCCGATATGGGCGTAGTTCTTGTAGACGATGTCGGTGCCGTCGATCTCGGCATTGACGGCGGGGATTTCCTTGAGCGCCTGCACGCAGGCGCGCACGAAGAAGCCCATGAAGCCGAGCTTCACGCCGTGCTTCTTCTCGAACAGGTCCTTGTACTGGTTGCGCATCGCCATCACCGCGGTCATGTCGACCTCGTTGAAGGTGGTGAGCATGGCGGCGGTGTTCTGCGCGTCCTTCAGGCGGCGCGCGATGGTCTGGCGCAGCTTGGTCATGCGCACGCGCTCCTCGCGCGCGGCGTCGTCGGCCGGCGAAGGCGCGCGCATCTGCACCGCCGCGACCGGGGTCGGCGCTGACGCCGCGCGCTCGATCGCCGCCAGCATATCGCCCTTGGTCACGCGCCCGTCCTTGCCGGTGCCGGCGACGCCGGCCGCGCTGACGCCGCTTTCGGCTTCGAGCCGGCGCACGGAAGGCGCAAGCGGCGCGTCGGCGGCCGCGGGCCGCGGTCTGGT
>CAZHWA010000364.1:0-3216 GCA_964536175.1 uncultured Terricaulis sp.
CTCGCACTCGCGCGAAATCGTCGAAGGCTCGGCCAAGATAGATCTCTCCACCATCCCGCTCACGCCCGAAGAAGTCGCCGCTGCGCGGGGCGGGTAAGGGTCGCCTGAGACCACCCCATTGCCGGCGTTTTTCTCATAGTCGTTTGTTAGCTCCTAGAACTAGCGCGCGTCCCCGCTTAGGATCGGCAATCCGTCCCAGGCGAGGTCAAACGTGACCACCGACGCCCACGCCCGCAAACTCGCCACCATCGTCGCGCTGGACGTCGCAGGCTATTCCGCCCGGACCGAAGCTGACGAGGCGAAAGCAACCGCGGAGATAGCGACGCTGCACAAGGTGATCGAAGGCATCGCCGCGCGCTACGGCGGCCGCGTCTTCAGCACGCCGGCGACGGCTTCATGTTGGACTTTGGGTCGAGCCTTGCCGCGGTTGAAGCGGCGTTCGAACTCGCCGACACCTGCGACCCGAAACTGCGCGTGGGCGTTCATCTGGGCGACGTCGTGGTGCAACCGAATGGCGATCTCCTTGGCCACGGCGTCAACGTCGCCGCACGCCTCATGGCGCAATCGTCGCCAGGCGCTGTTTTGATCTCGGCCGCGGTTCGGCAAACCATCCGTGGCCCGATCGCCGATCGCCTGCAATCACGCGGCACGCTCAAGCTCGACAAGATGGCCGAGACGATCGAGGCGTTTGCGCTGACGGGCGCCGCGTTGGCCCCTGAGCCAGCCGCGCCAAAAACCGTTGATCCCGTCCTGACCGTCCTCCCGTTCGACAATTTGTCGACTGACCCCGAGATGCAATTCTTCTCCGACGGCGTTAGCGAGGAGATCATCCAGCGTCTGTCCCGCGGCGCGAAACTGAAGGTCATCGGGCGCACATCGAGCTTTGAGTTTCGCGGCGAGAAGAAGAGCGAAGCGGCGCGCGCGCTGAAATGCAGCCACTTGCTCGACGGCTCGGTGCGCCGATCGGGCGCGCGCGTGCGCATCGCGGCCCATCTCGTCGAAGTGGCATCGCACACCACCCTGTGGTCCGAGCACTACGACCGCGGCCTCGACGATACCTTCGCCGTGCAAGACGAAATTTCCGAAGCGATCGCCGGCGCCTTGGATGAAACGTTCACGAGCTTCTCGACCAAGGCGATCGATCCGGTGGCCTACGATCTCTATCTGCGCGCCAGCATCAAGTCGTATGCGCCGGCGGAGCTGCATGCGAGCGTCGGGCTGTTGGAGGCGGCGGTCCAACGCGCGCCCAACTTCGCCGAAGCCTGGGGAAGGTTGGCCTATTTGCGCGGTGGGGCGCGCTTGTATCAGCCGTTCGCGGAGCGCGCCGCGTCCGCCGCCCTCGTGAGGCGCGAAGCGGATCAGGCTCTGGCGCTCGACCCGCAAACGTCGACGCCTTGACGGCGCAGTATTTTGTCTTGCCTCCGTATGGCAGCTTCTTTGCCCTGGACGCAGCGATGGAGCGGGTGCGCCGCGCGCCGGGCCGCGGCGACGGGCACGCTTATGTCGGATGGCACGCGCGCACGATTGGACGGGCGCGCGAAGGCGCCGAGATAACGGAGGAGACTTATCCGACCGATCCACTCAACCCGATGTACGTGATGGTGACGGCGATGTCCCGCATGGCTGTGGGGCAGGTGGGCGAGGCAATACCGCTTCTCGAAGACCTCATAGCGCGCTCACCAGAGATGATTTATCCGGTCCCGGTTTTGCTCCGGGCCTACGCCCTCCTGAACGACTGGCCTGCGGTGGACAGGCTGCTCGCGGTGGCGGCGAACTGGCCAGCGCGCTCATTCGATGACGGCGTAATGTTCATCCGCGCCGAGCGCAATCCGACGGCGGAGAACATTGGCGCGATGCGCGATGCGCTCGAGGCGCATGCGGCAAGGACCGGCTCGGTGGACGTCACGCGGCTTGTGTATGCCGCTCACCTGGGCTTGGTCGACGACGTCTATCGCATCGTCGAACGCGCCCGCCTTGGACCGCGAGGCAGCGCTGACGATGTAATCGGTCTCGATGCCTACCGCACCGGCATGATGTTCTGGACAGGGATGCCGGAAATCCGCAACGATCCGCGTTTTGTGCGACTCTGCGCCCGTCTCGGTCTCGTCGAGTTCTGGCTCGCGACACAGAAATGGCCCGATTGCGCAGACGAGACGCCCTACGACTTTAAGGCCGCGTGCGAAAACGCGCGGAGCATTCCGAAGGAGCCGTTCGAGTTTTGAGCGCGCACTCCAAGCGGCTTCGGCGCTCGTCGCCGCCAGCTTAGGCCGGACCCGCCGGGGCAGAGGCCTCCAAAGCCCCAATAGAGGTGTCGAGCAGCAATCGACAAAGCTCCGCGCGGCAATCGACGCTCTCCACCGCACAATAAGCGAGATGAGCCAGCGCGGCGCCGGCAGCGTCCAAAGCCTCGCGCCGTTGCGCGCACAACTCGCGCGCTGCTTTCCCAACATCGCAAACGGCGATCGCATGACCGGCGTCAGCACCGGCGCGAATACCGCCGTCTTTTATCACAACGGCGCGCAGAGCTGCACGATCGAGTAGCCGAACTTCCGCCGCCACTTCTTCGGCATCTGGCTCGCCGGCCGCGACGGCCAAGCCGCAAGACTAAGCGCGCAATAGCGCGGGGAGGCTTAGCGCGGCCGACACGCCCAATCATGCTCGTTCGGCGCGGTCCACGCGTCGTAGTCCATGCGCCAGCGTTGGTCGCCGCCTCGGCGCCAAATGATCGTGTAGCAGCCGCTGCTCCACGGCGACTGTCCGTCGACGGTGCGCGAGACGTGCCAGCGCCCCATCTCGAGCACCACGCCGTCGTCCTGGCGCCAGCGCAGCGTTGGCTCCAGGCGATGCCCGACGCGCTGCTGATTGAGGATGGGCGTCCACACTCCGCGGATCTGTTCGGGTGTGGTGAGGATGCCGCCAGCCGGAGGATGCACGACAGCGACTTCGGAGTAGGCGGCGAGCAGCGCCTCGATGTCCCCCGCGATCCAAGCGGCCGAGAAGGCTGCGTTTGCCGCATCTAACGCCGTAGCCGTCTCGACATCGACCGGCGCGCGCACTACCGCGACTCTTTCACTCTGGGCTTGCGCCGTTGATGCGCAGCCCACCCAGAGCGCGGCAAATATGACCGCGCCGATCGAAGCGCATAGCCTCATGCCTTCGGCCCCAGGCTCACGCCCGGCGGCACTGGCGTGTCATCCGGCACGAAGAAGTCCGGCA
>CAZHWA010000365.1:0-3203 GCA_964536175.1 uncultured Terricaulis sp.
CCTTGGGCGAACGCGTCAATCTCGACCTCAGCTATACGAGCCGCATCCAGCGTCCGGGTCTGCAGCAGCTCGATCCGGCGCTGCGCTTCATCGACGTGAACCGCGCGCTGCAAGGCAATCCCAACTTGCAGCCCTCGCTCACCGACGCGTACGAAGCCAATTTCACCTATCAGCACGCCGGACGCAGCTTCAGCCTGACCTTCTACGACCGCATCAGCGAGGACATTTTCTCGCCCTTCACCCAGACGCTGATCGACGGCACGATTTTAACGACGACCGTCAACGCCGGCACGAGCGAACAGCGCGGCCTGCAGGCGATTTTGCGCGGCCCCCTCGGCGAGCGCTGGCGCTATTCGGCGAACCTCAACCTGATGGAGCGCGAGTTCGATTTCCTGAGCGGCGGCGTCATCCAGCGCCGCGCCGAGTTCGAATATGACGGCTCGGCCTCGATCGACTATCGCGATCCGGACCAGAACGCCGTCGGCGCCGACCAGCTCCAGTTCGAACTGCGCTTCCAGGGCCCGCGCCACACGCTGCAAAGCGATCTCGACGAATTCATCGTGGCCAACGTCACGTGGCGGCGAAAACTGACCGACCGGCTCTACGGCACGCTGATGGCGCAGGACATTTTCAGCACCCAAAACAACGTCAACGAAACGACGACGGATACCTATTTTGAGCGCACCGAGTTTCAGAGCCCCGGCGCGCGCGTGCGCTTTGCCTTGACCTGGCAGTTCGGCGACGGCCCGCAGCGGCCGCCCCCGGATCAGCAAGCCCCGGCCGGCCCGCCGATCCCGATGCAGTGAGCGGCGCGGCGCGCGAGGCGCTCGGGGTGCTTCATGAGCAGAAAGCCGATGTCGGTTGCCGGCGCGTGCGTGGTGGCGATCGACAGAAACACCAGGCTCGATAGCACGCGCGAGAGAGAGTCTTCACCCCTCTTGTGCGGTCAGAGCAGGCGACGCGTGCGCTGCGCAAAAAAACGGCCCGGGACTGGTCCCGGGCCGCTGCTCTTCTGGACGTTTCCTCTACCTGTCTTATTCGGCCGCTTCCGTCTGGCTCGCCGCCAGCTTTGCCGCGTCTTCGGCGCGTTCGATCGCGAGTTGTTCGTCGCGTTCGGCTGCAAGCTTCTGGTAGCGGCGCAGCTGGCCGCCCGTGCCCGCCGGGATCAAGCGCCCGACGATGACGTTTTCCTTGAGGCCCTCGAGCGTGTCCGACTTGCCGTAGGAGGCAGCTTCCGTGAGCACGCGCGTGGTTTCCTGGAACGACGCCGCCGAGATGAACGAACGCGTTTGCAGGCTGGCCTTGGTGATGCCGAGCAGCATGGGTTGCGCCGTCGCCGGCTTGAGACCCAGTTCCGCGACGCGCCGGTTCTCGTCTTCGAGATCGAGCGCGTCCACCGCTTCCCCTTTCAGGTATTCGGTGTCGCCCGCCTCCATGATCTCGACCTTCTGCAACATCTGGCGAACGATCACCTCGATGTGCTTGTCGTTGATCGGCGCGCCTTGTAGGCGATAGACCTTCTGGATTTCCTCGACGAGATAATTGGCCAGCGCTTCGACGCCGAGGATCGAGAGGATGTCCTGCGGGGCCGGGTTGCCATCCAGCAGGTAGTCGCCCTTCTTCACGAAGTCGCCTTCCTGCACCGGAATGTGCTTGCCCTTGGGGATCATGTACTCGATCGGCTCGAGGCTTTCGTCCTCGGACACCACGCGCAGGCGGCGCTTGTTCTTGTAGTCCTTGCCGAACTCCACGCGGCCGTCCGATTCCGAGATGATGGCGTGATCCTTCGGCCGGCGCGCTTCGAACAGCTCGGCCACCCGCGGCAGACCGCCGGTGATGTCGCGCGTCTTGGCGCCGCCCGTGGGCATGCGCGCCAGATCCTGGCCGGGCGTTACCTCGTCGCCGTCCTGCACTGAAAGAATGGCGCCGACCGGCAACGTGTAGTTCTTGGTCTTGCCTTTGGCGTCGGCCACCGAGATCGTCGGCTTTAGATCAGATCCTTTGGCGGTCGCGCGCCAGTCTATGATGACCTTGGAGGAGATGCCGGTGGCCTCGTCGAACTCGTCGCGCGCCGAAATGCCGTCGACAATATCCTCGAAGCGCACGCGGCCGGCGGTTTCGGTCAGAATGGGCGTAGCGTATGGATCCCATTCGGCGATCCGGTCGCCGCGCACGACTTTCGATTTTTCGTCCACGCGCAGGCGCGCCCCGAACGGCAGCTTGAAGCTCTGCCGTTCTTTGCCTTCGTCATCGACCACCACAACTTCCATGTTGCGGCTCATGACGATGAAGTCGCCCTTGTCGTTCTTTACGGTGTTGCGGTTGACGAAACGCACCTTGCCGTCGTGCGCCGATTCCATCACCGACTGTTCGGCCACCTGCGCGGCGCCGCCGATGTGGAACGTGCGCATGGTGAGCTGCGTGCCAGGCTCGCCGATCGACTGCGCCGCGATTACGCCCACTGCCTCGCCGACATTGACCGGCGTGCCGCGCGCAAGATCGCGCCCGTAGCAGGCGCCACAAACGCCAGTGCGGGTTTCGCACGTGAGCACCGAACGCACCTTCACGGCCTGCACGCCCGCCCGCTCGACCGCCGCGACGACGTCTTCGTCGAGATAGGTTCCGGCCGGAGCGACAACCTCGTTGCTGCTCGGGTCGACCACATCGATGGCCGCGGTGCGTCCAAGGATGCGCTGACCGAGCGAGACGACGATGTCGGCCCCATCGATGACGGCGCGCATCTCGATGCCTTCGGTGGTGCCGCAATCCTCCTCAGTAATGATACAATCTTGCGCAACGTCGACGAGACGACGCGTCAGATAGCCGGAGTTTGCAGTCTTCAACGCGGTATCCGCGAGGCCCTTGCGAGCGCCGTGCGTCGAGTTGAAGTACTCGAGCACCGAGAGTCCTTCCTTGAAGTTCGAGATGATCGGCGTCTCGATGATCTCGCCCGAGGGCTTGGCCATCAGGCCGCGCATGCCGGCGAGCTGCTTCATCTGGTTCTTCGAACCGCGGGCGCCGGAGTGCGCCATCATGAAGACGGAGTTGAGTTCGCCGCTGCGGCCTTTGTCCTTGGCCGGCTTCGAAGCCTCGTCCATCATCGCGTCGGCGACCTTGTCGGTGCACTTCGACCAGGCGTCGACGACCTTGTTGTACTTCTCGCCCTTGGTGATGAGCCCGTCGGCGTACTGCTTCTCGTACTC
>CAZHWA010000366.1:0-3194 GCA_964536175.1 uncultured Terricaulis sp.
CGGTGTCGTTGGCGATGCGGACGGCCTCGTCTTCGCTGCTGAAGCCGATAACGCCGAGCACCGGACCGAACACCTCTTCACGCGCCAGCGTGTGGGTGTTCTCGACGCGGTCGAACACGGTGGGTGCAATGTAGTAGCCGCCGGTTTGCGCACGCACGCGCGCCCCTCCGGCCGCGAGCCTTGCACCTTCCTGCGGCGCTTTTTCGATATAGCCGAGCACACGCTGCATTTGCGTTTCGCTGACGATGGCGCCGGCGGCGCTGTCGGGATCGAGCGGATCGCCCGGCGCGTACTGGTTCGCGCGCGCTATGACTTTCTCGACAAAGGCGTCCCTGATCGTCTCTTCCACCAGCAGGCGCGAGGCCGCGTTGCAGATCTCGCCCTGGTTGAAGAAAATGCCCCAGGCCGCCGCGTCCGCCGCGGCATCGAGGTTTTCGGCGTCGGCAAACACAATCTGCGGGCTCTTGCCGCCGAGTTCGAGCGCGATACGCTTCAGGTTGCTCTCGCCGGCATAGATCAACAGCTTGCGGCCGACTTCGCCCGAGCCGGTGAACGCGATAAGATCGACGTCCATGTGCCGCGCCAGCGCCTGACCGGCGGTTTCGCCGAAGCCGGGCGCGACATTCAGCACGCCGGGCGGCACGCCCGCTTCCAGCGCCAGTTCGCCGAGCTTCAGCGCCGTGGATGGCGATTGCTCGGCCGGCTTCAGCACGATGGAATTGCCCATCGCCAGCGCCGGCGCGACTTTCCAACAGGCCATGTGCAGCGGGAAATTCCAGGGCACGATAGCGCCGACCACGCCCAGCGGTTCGCGCACAACAAATGACAAGCGCTCAGCCGGCGTCGTGGCCACCTCGCCATACACCTTATCCAGCGCTTCGGCGTACCAACGGATCGAATTAATCGACGTGGGAATGTCGATCGATTGGGTGTCGCGGATCGGCTTGCCCATATCGAGCGTCTCAAGGAACGCCAATTCCTCGAGATCGCGCTCCATCAGCTCGGCGAGCCGGAACATGACCTTCTTCTTCTCGCGCGGCGTTTTCAGCCGCCAGCGCCCATCCTCGAACGCAGCGCGCGCCGCTTTGACGGCGAGGTCGATGTCTTCAACGTCACACGCCGCGACCTTATTCAACACTGTGCCGTCGCGGGGGCCGACATTGTCGAAGGTCTTGCCGCTTTTCGCTGGGACAAGCTTGCCGTCGATCACGGCCTGGGTGGGAAAGCGCAGCGTCGCTGCGCGGTCGAGATTTTTCTGAAGCGTCATGGGCGCTGTTTTCCTGCTCCGGCAGGAAAAAAGCCAGTCCCCTGATCTGGATCAATGTGGATGCGCCCAGCGCCGGCAAAGTGGCGGCCAAGGAGACCCACGATGTACGACGAGCATCTCGATCGCGCGCTGGCGGAGGAGTTCGCGGGCCACGGCGAGGCCATTCACCGGCTGAAGCTGCGCGATTCCAGTTTCCGTTCGCTGATGGAGCTGAACCACGCGATCTGGAGCGAGATCCAGCAGATACAGAACGGGCTCCAGGCGGCGTCGGAGGCCTATCTGACGGGGCTTGAGAAGCACCGGCTCAAAGTGCTCGACGAAATCGCCCGCCGGCTCGCCGCCTCGATGGCCTGAGCGCCGCTGGCTATAGGGTCAGCGGAAGCGGCCGCGCGCCTTGGCCGCGAGATCGATGGCGGGCAGCGGGGCGGCGGGGCGCGCGGCGCCGGGCCCTTCGGCCGGGGCCCAGCTGGTTTGTTCGAATTGCGGCAGGACGCTTGCGGGCAGGAAGCGCGAGCGGATCGCATAGACGTGTTTGTCGCCGCCCTTGCCCTGTTGTGTGTGATAGAAGCGCTGCGGCGTGACGAGGTGCAGTTCGTCCTTGGCCCGCGTCATCGCCACGTAGAGGAGGCGCCTTTCCTCCTCCAGCTCGGCGGTTGAGCCGGCGCCGAGGTCAGAGGGCATGCAGCCGTCGACCACATTGAGCACGAACACGTGCTTCCACTCCTGACCCTTGGCGGAATGGATCGTCGACAAGATGAGATAATCGTCGTCCTTGTGCGCGGGGCCGGATTCGTCGCTGGTCGAGTTCGGCGGGTCCAGTGTCAGCTCGGTCAAGAACGAGGTGCGCGAAGCGAAGGTCGCGCCGATGCGCTGCAACTGGTCGATGTCGCCCGCACGCACGCGCGCATCGTCGTAGCGCTCGGCCATCAAGGGCCCATACCAGCGCGCGGCCAGATCGAGATCGCTCGGCCAGGGCGAGCTGCGCAAATCGCCGAGCATGTCTTTGAGCGCGCCCCACGCTTCGCTCGCGCCCGCCGGCGGCGCGGTGTTGCGCACGACGCCGTAGGCGCCCGTCTCGTCGACCGCGTCCAGAATGCGCGCCGCGCGCGCGGGCCCAACGCCCGGAATAAGCTGCAGCGTGCGAAAGCCCGCGAGGCGATCGCCGCCATTCTGCGCCCAGCGCAGGATGGCGAGAAAATCCTTCACGTGTGCGGCCTCAAGAAATTTGAGGCCGCCGAACTTCACGAACGGAATGTCGCGCTTGGCTAATTCCAGCTCCACCGGCGCCGAAAAATCGGCGGCGCGGAACAGCACCGCTTGCTGGGTCAGCGCCACGCCGCGTTCGCGCGCGTCGAGCACGCACTCGGCCACGTAAGACGCCTGCGCCGCCTCATCGCGCACGCTGACCAGCTTGGGCGCCGCGCCGCCGCTGCGCGTGGTGCGCAAGTTCTTGGTGAAGCGCTCCTCGGCCAGATCGATCACCGCGTTCGATGCAGCGAGGATCGGCGCCGTCGAGCGATAATTCTGCTCTAGCGTCACGCGGCGCGCTTCCGGCGTGAACGCCTTCGGAAACTCCAGAATGTTGCGCACATCGGCGGCGCGGAACGAATAGATCGACTGCGCATCGTCGCCGACCACAGTTAGCCCGCGCCCATCCGGCTTCATCGCCAACAGAATCCGCGCCTGCAGCTTGTTGGTGTCCTGATACTCATCGACCAGCACATGGTCGAAGCGCGCGCCGACCTCACGCGCCAAAGCCGGCTCATGCATCGCCTCGGCCCACAGCCATAAGAGATCGTCATAATCCAACACGTTCTGCTTCTGCTTCGCCTCCACATACGCCGCGAACAGCCCCTTCAACTCCGCTTCCCACTCGCGGCACCAAGGAAACGCCGCCCCCAACGCATCGGCGATCGATTCATACGCA
>CAZHWA010000367.1:0-3183 GCA_964536175.1 uncultured Terricaulis sp.
TCCTGATCTTCCAAGCCGACGCGGATTATCTTTTTCATTCGCGAGAGATCGACGCTGACCCCGCCATTGACCGCACCGACATTGCATTCGAGCGATGTGCCCGCGCCGAATGGCACCATAGGCACGCCGAACTCAGCGCACGTGCGCACGACATGGACGATCTCGTCCAGACTCTCGACGAACGCCACTGCCTGCGGCGGCAAGGCCGGCAGGTGCATGCCGCCGCCGCCATGCTGATCCAGAACAGAGCGGTTGGTGGCCAAACGGTCGCCCAGACGCGCGCCCAGACGATCCAACAGGGACGAAGGGAGAATCGGATGCGTCATCCAAACATGACCTCGATGAGACTCGGACCTGGCGTTGCGAAGCTGCGCTGCAGCGCTGCTTCCAAAGCCTGGTTGGTCCGCACGCGCTCTGCCGGCACGCCAAAACCCCGGGCGATCTGGCTGAAGTCGATGGCCGGGCGATCCAGATCGAACAACGCGCCAGCGGACTGCGGCTGTGCGGCGACGCCTGTTCGCATCATTTCGAGCTTGAGGATGGCGTAGGCCCGATTGCTGAGAATGACGTTCGTGACGTTCAGCTGCTCGCGCGCCTGGGTCCACAGGGCTTGAATCGTGTAGAGCGCGCTTCCGTCCGCTTCGAGCGCCACGACGCGGCGGTCCGGGCAAGCTACGGCAGCGCCGGTGGCGAGCGGCAAGCCCTGCCCGATCGACCCGCCCGTTAATGTCAGCCAATCGTGCGGCGCAGCATTCGCGCAGGCGTCAAAAACATAAAGGCCAAGCGTGTTCGACTCGTCTGAGACGATGGCGTTCTCCGGCAGCGTCTTGGCGACAATTTGCGCAAGCGAACCGGGGTCCACTTGACCTTCGGCGTTGACTGGCGCGGGCGCTATCGTCGGCGTGGGAGGCGCTGCTTGGGTCGCTCCGACAGCCTCAGCAAGAGCTTCAAGCGCTGCTTCGACGTCGTCCTGCTTCTGCACGAACGCGACAAGCGAGGCGCCGTCGGCTGCAAGCCGCGTCGGCCGGCCCGGCAAGGCAAAAAATGCGACAGGATCGGCGGCGCCCGCCAGCAGGATTGTCTCGGCGTTCGCAAGCAGACCCGCAGCCATCTCGCTGAGATAAGGCAAACGCTTCAACGCGGCGCGCGCGGCGCCGCGTTCTATCCGCGCCGGAAACGTCTCGACTAAAATCTGAGCACCGGTCTTGGCGCCGATACGTTCGGCGGCCGCGCAAGCCCGGGCCGATAGGCGCCGGCCGCCAAGCAAAAGCACACTGCGCGGTCCGAGCGCGCGCGCCGCGGCATCGAGTTTCTCCGTCCAATCGGAAGCATTGGTCGAATCCGAAACGCGTGTGGCTGCGTGCGGCTCGGTGTCCGACCAGGCGACATCCGCCGGCAGGATGAGTGCAGCCGGCCCGCTTTGCCCCGCAACGTCCAGCGCTCTGCTGGCGCACGCGACAAGCTCTTCCGGCGCCTTCACGGTCTCCAGCCATTTTGAGACTGGGCGGGCCAGCGCCTCAATGTCCGTCGCCAGCGGCGGATTGTTCGCGCGGTGATAGCTCGCGTGTTCACCAATCAGCGAAAGGATGGGCGTGCCGGCGCGATAGGCGTTGTGAAGATTGGCAATCCCATTGGCGAGACCAGGGCCCAGATGCAGCAGCGTCAACGCCGTGTGCTGCGCCATCCGGCCGAAGCCGTCCGCCGCGCCCGTGGCGACGCCCTCGAACAGGCACAGGATCGGGCGGATGGCAGGCGCCGCGTCCAGGGCCGCCACCAAGTGCATTTCGGAGGTGCCGGGATTGGCAAAGCACGCACGCACGCCTTGTTGCGCCAGGAACTCAAGCAATCTTTCCGCAGCTTTCACGTGCGCCTCTTAGCCTCAAGCAACACCTAGCGTGTTCAGCAGCGCTATCGATTGACCTACGTCAAGACCAGCTGACGCCTGCCTATCCGAACTTGGCGCGCAAAAGGCCTAAGCGCTTCCGGCAGGCGGCTCTGGAAACGGACGTATCCGGCGCGGACGCGGCGTCTTTGCAGGCGCCCCGTCGCGCACCTGTTCAAGGCATTGCACGAAACTATCGCGCCAGGCGACGACGTCGTTCTTCATTACGCCGTCCATTAGCGTACGCCAGCGTTGTGTGCGCTCCTCGACCGGCATGGTAAGCGCCTTCATGATCGCGTCGGCCACATCCTCTTGGCTGAACGGATTGACGATGAGCGCTTCGCGCATCTGTTGGGCGGCCCCGGTAAAGCGGGAGAGGATCAGCACGCCGGGGTCGCCCTCGTTCTGCGCCGCCACAAACTCCTTGGCCACAAGATTCATGCCGTCGCGCAGCGGCGTCACCAACATCACGTCAGCCGCGCGATACACTCCGGCAAGCTCCTCACGGGTGTGCATGCGATGAACATTGCGCACCGGAATCCAGTCCATCTCGGCATGGACCCCGTTGATGCGGCCGCTGAGTGCGTCCAGACGCGCCATCATTTCCTGGTAGGCGTCGACCTGACTGCGGGTCTCGGTCGAGATCTGCAGCAAAAACACCTCTTCTTTGAGTTCGGGATGGTCGCTGAGCAGCCGGTCGAACGCGAGGAAGCGCTCTTCAATGCCCTTGGAGTAGTCGAGCCTGTCGACACCGAGCAGCATTTTGCGGCCGGCCTTGCTTTCAATCATGCGCGCATGGCTTTCCTGCGCCGCCGGTGTGTCCATCAGGCTGCGGAAGCCGCGCGCATCGATTCCAATGGGGAAGGCCTTCGGCAACGTGGTTCGGCCAAAGGCGCGCACCTGCCCGTCGGTCATGGCCATGCCGCTGGCTTCGTAGAGCACATAGGCCACGAATGCGTTTCGCCACTCCTGGGTCTGGAAGCCGACGACATCGTAATAGAACATCGACTCCACCAGCTGGCGGTGGCGGGGCAGCGTCGCCACCAGCTCGCGGGCGGGCCAGGGAATATGCAGGAAAAACCCGATGGCGTTCTTCACGCCGCGCTCACGCAACTCGCGGCCGAGCGGAATCAAGTGATAATCTTGCACCCAAATGAGATCGTCGGGCTTGATCAGGGGCGCCAGCACATCGGCGAAGCGTGCGTTGACACGCGCATACCCCGAACCGTAGGAGCGCTCATACTGCGTCAGGTCATTGCGATAATGGAAGAGCGGCCACAGCGTCCGGTTGGCGTAGCCGT
>CAZHWA010000368.1:0-3180 GCA_964536175.1 uncultured Terricaulis sp.
ATGAGGCGTTGGGGCGATTGGGTGAGTCATGGCCTGGCGGAGATCGTGGAACGCGAGACAAAGTTTGCGGTCCGCATCACGTATTGGCGGCCAATGCATGCACCCGGCGTCGCCGCACCGCTTGCGCCCATCGAACGCGTCGAATTGGTCGAGCGCGTGCTGGCGCCGCTGAAACCGGAAAAGCCGCAAGCGGAGCTGGACATCGGCCTGTTCGAAGACACCGCGCCTGAGAACCCCAACGTTGTGCTGGTGACGGAGGAAGGCGATGGGCGGTTTCGCGGTGGCGAATAAGCCGTATGATGAACCCCCTGTTGACCAATTTGACCGACGCTCCGGGCGCAAGCTTCGCTGCGAGGTTGCGGTTCGGTGTTTGGGAAAGCGCTCTTTGGCGTCACACTTGTAGCGGCCATTTCGCCTGTTGCAGCGAGGGCCGACGACCTACGTGGCTTTCTTGAAGTTCGCGCCGGAGCGGCTGACGGCGAGGAATCCTGGCTGGAGGAAGGCTTCGGCAAGACGCGCTTTGACGGCGGTGGCGGCGGCTTTGAGGCTGACGGACTGTTGCGCGGCATGCTGATCTGGAGCCCGCAGATCACCTGGAATCTGGATGGGTTCGTTTCCCTGCAGCTCGATACCCAGATGCAGCCGGCGCTCGATGTTGGCGAAGCGTTTCTTTCCTACCGGGGAGCGCCGAGCGCCGGATGGCGATGGGAGGGACGGGCCGGACTTTTCTATCCGCCGGTCTCGCTCGAACACGAGGGCGCGGGCTGGACCACGACCCACACCCTGACCCCATCGGCGATCAATTCCTGGGTCGGTGAAGAGGTCAGGGTCGTGGGCGTCGAAGGCGTCGCGCGGCGGCGCTTCGACACCCAAGAGATCGCCGCCACCTTGGCGTTGTTCGGATTCAACGACGGCTCCGGCACGCTGCTCGCCGCGCGCGGATGGGCGCTCGGCGATGTCACGCCCGGTCTAAGTGGCGAACTGGCTTTGCCGTGGCGCAGCTTTCCCTACCAGGAGCACACGTCGATTACGTACGAGTCCGACCATCGCGTGGGCTATTATGCGCAGGTGCGTTACCGTCCCGTCGGCAACGTCAATCTCGATTTGCTCTACTACGACAATCGCGGCGATCGGGTAAGCGACGTTGACGGGCAGACCAATTGGGAGACGCAGTTCTGGAATCTCGGCGCGCGCGTTGCGCTTGACGCCAACACGCGCCTACTGGCGCAGGCGATGTCCGGACGCACTGTTTGGGGCATGCAGACGCCGATGGGACCCTGGGTCGAGGTCGACTTTCACGCCGGCTACGTGTTGCTCGCCCATGAATTCGGCCGCCACGAAGTGGCTGGGCGATTGGATTATTTCCAGATCGACGATCAGAGCTTCGCCGCCACGGACAATAACGACGAGGACGGCTGGGCCGCGACCGCAGCGTACCAAATCGAACTCAGGCCGACAGTGCGGCTTGCGATCGAGGGATTGCACATCGCCAGCGAACGGCCGGCGCGCGCCGACCAGGGGCTGGAACCGGACCAAGATCAATCGATGCTGCAAACATCGGTGAGGTTCTCGTTCTGAATCGGCGCCGATGATGGCGACTGGTTAACGTTGGATTTATTCGACGCCGCCAGCATGGCGCGCATGATTCTGCGCGCGCTTGCACTCTGGGCCGCCCTCTCGGCCAGCGCCTGGGCCGGGGACATGCGTATCCTGGTCATGAACAGCGACGGCCGCCCGGTGCGCGACGCCGTCGTAACCGTACATACCCGCGCCGCGCCCCCAGGCCCGATCCGCTTTCCCTGGGCGATGCAGATCGGCCAGAGGAATATGCAATTCGATCCGTTCGTGCTGATCGCGCCGGCGGGGGCAAGTGTTGCGTTTCCCAATTACGACGACGTGCGCCACCAAGTTTATTCCTTCTCCGAACCGGGGCCTTTCGAACTGCGTTTGTTTGGGCGTGACGAAACGCGATCGGTGCAATTCCGCAACGTCGGCGTGATCGCCATCGGCTGCAACATCCATGACAACATGTCGGCCTTCATCTATGTGGTCGACACGCCTTACGCTGTGAAAACCGGAGCCGACGGCTTTGCAGTGCTTCGTAACGTGCCAGCCGGTGAGGCGACGCTGCGCGTCTGGCATCCTTACATGCGCGCTCAACACAACAGGGTCGACAGCACCGTAACGATCACTGCGCAATTCGAACGACGCATCGATATACGCCTGCGCCCACCGCCGGATCGCAGCGGCGGCTACTAGGCGTGCACAATCCGCGCCGCCTCCGCACGAAGCTGACCGTTCTTTATGCGGGGCTGTTTTGCGGCGCCCTGCTGTTGGTCGGCGTGATTGCTTATGGCGTCATCGCGGCCAATGCGCAGCGGCTGGTTCGCGAGGAAATGGCGGCCACCGGCGTCGTCTTCGACCGGGTCTGGGAATTGCGCTTCGAACAGCTTCGCGACGGCGCCAGGCTTGCGTCGCGCGATTACGGATTCCGCGAGGCCGCCGCGACGAACGATCCCGCCACCACGGCGTCGGCCTTGGCCAATTTGCGCGGCAGGCTACGCGCAGACCTGGTCTATTTGATCACGCCAAACGGGCTGCTGATCAGCGCCGATGGCCAGGCAGGCTCCGCGTCGGCAGGCTTGCACGCGGCCCTGCAGGAGCGCGAAGAGCCGCTCGGCGTGCTGACTGCTGCCGGCGAGCTTTATCAGGCGGTGGCGATGCCGGTCCTCGCCCCGCACATGTTGGGATGGATCGTCGTCGGCGCGCGGCTCGACGACGTCGAGATGCGAGATCTCGAACAGCTTTCAGCGCTGCCGTTGCGCGCCGAAGTGGTCGAACGCGGCACAGGTCAAAGCGCGCCGATCATCGACGCCTCAGTGGACGCGGCGATCGTCGGGGGCGCACAACGTCTGCTCCACGACGACGCCGCCATCGTGCTGGTGAGACCGCTGCACTCGCTCGACGGCACGCAAAGCGCACTAACGCTGAGGTATCCGCTCGCCGCCGCCCTTTCGCCCTATCACGGCCTGTTCAACAGCTTGTTCGCGATCGGCATAGTGATGCTCGGCTTGCTGGTGGCTGGCTCGTGGCTGCTGGCCAAGGGCATCACCAAACCGCTCTCGTCGCTGGCCGCGGCTGCGCAGCAGCTGAGACAGGGCCGTTACGAACCGGTGCGTA
>CAZHWA010000369.1:0-3178 GCA_964536175.1 uncultured Terricaulis sp.
GGCGAAGCGCTCGATGCGCTGACGCTGCTGATGAAGCTGCCGATCTCGGCGGAGATGGCGGAAGCGCTGCCGTTCGTGCGCCCGGCCACAGGCTGGTTCAAGCAGCACCATTGGGTGCGCGCGCATTTCGGCCCCGACGACGACGTGCTCGCCGAGCTCGCCACGCTGCGCGGCTGGCTGAAGCAGAGCTACATCGCCGTCGCGCCGAAGAAGTTGGGGCGGATGGTTGCGTGAGCGCCCGCGCCCGTGCTCACGCCACAGGGCCGGGCGCGGTGCGGCTGGGATCGACGCGCCAGCGGCCGCCGCTGCGGTAGAGCGTGTATTCGCCCGCCGACGCGCTGGCGTTGGCTTCGTAATAGCCGGCGCGCACGACGCACTCGTCGCCCATGCAGCGCAACACGTCGACGTTGAAGATGAGCGACGCCCGGCCCGCCGCGTCGACGACGCGCGGTCCTTCGATGCGGCACGCCGAGGCCGGCCGCACCGTCGGGCGTACGTCGTTCAGCGCCGCCAGCAATTGCGGCGAAGGATCGCGAAGACCCGGCTGTTGGCCGAGGCCGACGCAATAGGTTCCGGCGCTGCGCTGCAGACCGGACAGATTGTTGGCGAACATGTAACGCAGCGCCGCTTCGCGCACTTCGACAGGATCGGCCGGCGGCGGCGGCGCCGTTGCGCACGCGGCGACAGCGATAGCCAGCATCGCAGGCGCGGCGGTTGAGAGAATACGCATGAGGGTTCCTCGCGTGATTCACGCCCGCGCAGCAGATGGCGCGTAAACGCGACGCGGCGGCGATGGGTCCGTCATCGCATCGGGTGGGTATCGGACGCTTCGCGCACGCGGCGGCGCTTTCCGCGCGCGAGACGCGCGAAAAGGGCGGGAGAGCAGGACGCGCTTCGAGCTGAAGCTTAAAAAAAACAAGAAGCTTCCTTGTCTTGCGGAGCAGCGACTTTCATCCTCGCGGACTTCCATCGCATCGCGCTCAAACCGCATCTCCTAAGCTGAGCGGCTTGGTGCACCGTCGTCTCCCTATAGGAGATGGAGGCAGTATCGCACGAGTGGCGAGGTGTAGGATTGTTTTTGGCGCGGGCTTTGGGATTGCTGGGTTTTCGCGGGAAAAGTTGTGGGAAAGAGCGCAAGATGTCGAAGCTACGGAGCGCCGGCTTCCAGCCGGCGTTCTATGTTTGCACCATGCGCAAGCGGGCGGAGGACCAGCGCCAATCTTGGGGCGCTTCGACAAGGCCATCGGCGACCGGATTATTTTCGACATACGCATTCGTCGTGCTGAGGTGGTCGTCGTTGCGCATGAAGCGATCAAAATACTCCCGGTGCCGAGCTTTCTTGGGCGACGAGTCGCGACTGCAAGGGTGGGGAACATCATGGCAACCTGTCGGCGAATCAGGCTACCGTTGGGCGCATGCGCGTCGAACATCTCTTTGAAATGGCTTTGGACCTGCTTGCCGACCTCAAAGCGACCAAGATGGTGCAGCACTTCGAAGAACTTACTGCTGCCCTCCAAAACCAGGTGAACGGTCCAAATCCCGATCACCAGAACGCTATATCAAAGAAGCTTCAAGAAATCGGCGGCGCGGCACGCGGGTCGCGGGTCAACAGATATCCAGCGAGCTGGCGGGACGAGTTGGTCCAACTTGAGCTTGCTGATTTATTCGGCAACGCACTTGACGAGCGTGTGCAGGAAATTTTCCGGCGCAATCAAATCACTCACAATGTCGCGCTCGATGAGACCAACGCAATCAAAAAACGTCTCGTCGATACGACGCAGAATCTGACAGGGCTGACTGCGGCTCTCCGGTTCTTCCAGTTCGACGCTGAGGAACTCGAACCAACGAGTACGAACTCGCCGTTATTGTTCCGCGAGCCGCGGTGGACAACGAACTCGGGGATTTATCCGTCGAACTCCGTCGGCTGAATATCCTTTTCGGTGTATTCTCGGAGTTGGTGACCGGGTCGAGAGATCAGTTCAAGATCCGCGCCATTTCATCCTCAGAGTTCGGAATATTTCTTGCGGCGCTTCCCGAAGTTGCCGCGGCAATTGCTAATGCGCTCCAACAAGTCGTCACGCTCTATGGGAGCATCCTGGGGATTATCGTCATCCATCGCCAACTGGGCGACCACAAACTATCGCAAGGGACTCGCGATATGGTCAAAAAGGAGATCGATGAAAAGGTCTCTGCCGGTATCCAACAGATCGCAGCCACCATAGAACGACAGCACTTCGCCAACATAGATGAGACGCGCAAACCGGAGCTTCGCAAGTCGCTCACCGATGTGCTTCTGGGTATCGCGCGACGACTTGATGAGGGTTACGGATTCGAGTGCGCGGCGAGCCCCCAGAAGAACCGAAGAAGTCGAAGGGCGACGCAGACGGGGACATGGCGGCCAGCCCACCGGAGCTCACACGGCAAAGAGAAATCTACACTCTTGTCACCGAGGCCCGGCAAACCATTAGGTTGTTCAAGGCCGAAGGCGAGCCTGTCCTTCGCCTAACAACTGATGCGGAAGAAGCGAGCTGACTTGATTTACTTCCCTTCGAACAACGTCCCCGTTTCCGGGGGCTTGCTCGGAGGCTTCTTTCCCAGACGTTCGTAAGCCTTCGGCGCGGCGACGCGGCCGCGCGGGGTGCGCATGACGAAGCCTTGCTGCATGAGGTAAGGCTCGATCACGTCTTCGATGGCGTCGCGCGCTTCGGAAAGCGCCGCAGCGAGCGTATCGACGCCGACAGGCCCGCCGGAATACGTCTCAACGAGTGCATGGAGATAGCGGCGGTCAAGCATGTCGAGGCCGTCGGCGTCGACATCGAGCCGCTTGAGCGCCGAGTCCGCCAGCCTGGCGTCGATGCGTTGATCGCCCGCATCGGCAAAGTCGCGCACGCGGCGCAACAGGCGCACCGCCACACGCGGCGTGCCGCGGGCGCGCTTGGCGATCTCGACCGCGCCTTCAGCCGTGATCGGCGCGCCAAGCTTTTCCGCGGCGCGCGTGACGATGCCAATGAGATCCTGCGCGTCGTAAAAATCCAAGCGCACGGGAATTCCGAAGCGATCGCGCAGCGGCGTTCCGAGCAGGCCCGCGCGCGTGGTGGCGCCGACGAGCGTGAAGGGCGCCAAATCGATGCGCACGCTGCGCGCGCTCGGCCCTTCGCCGATGATGATGTCGAGGTGA
>CAZHWA010000370.1:0-1087 GCA_964536175.1 uncultured Terricaulis sp.
GGAATGCCGCATCGAGATCATGGAGCGCCAGTGCGCGATCGACTGGTATGTTGTGGTCGAGCGGGCTGGCGCGCAAGCAATCGCCGGACACGATGTGATGTGTCTCGGCGCGCGTTAGAGCGAGGACGTCGCAGATGAAGTACGCTCCGCTTCTGGCCGCAGCCCTGCTGCTGGGCGCATGCGAGACCCTGCCGCCGCCGGCGCCGCCGCCCACAGCGGACACGATGCTCGAAGGCGAGCTCGATCTCGGCAATTGGCGCAACGCATCGGAAGCGGCGACGCTGAGGGCGTTCGAGCGGAACGTCTCCACGAGGTATGGGGCCGGACTTGCTATTGCAGCCGCGACAGCAGACCTGAGCAACGCGGAATTCAATTGCGGCGCGGCGCCTCCGCAGGACGCGCAAGGCCGCGGCGATCCCCCGGCCCAGGTATGCCGACGCACGCAAACGGCGAACAATTGCACGCATACCTGGCAGGTGCATCTGTTCGACGCGAACGCCGACGGCCGGGTGGCGCGCACGCGCGGTCTTTACGATCGCCGCTGCGGCGGCGACGGACTATTGGGTGGGCCCGGCTGAGCTTTCGCCCGGCGTTTCCAGATATTGCCCAACATCTTCGGGCTCGAGCGTCAGCATCGGCACGAGTCGATAATTGATGACTACGTTCTTGCCCTGTGCCCGTTCGAGTGCGGCGCGGCCATTAAGGATCACGCGTGGCGTCTCCGCGCCGAGTACGGCGTCGACCCGCGCGGCGCTCGTGAAAATCGCCACGGCGCGAAAATCATCGCGCACATCGACTTCCAGCGGCGCGGCATCGTCGCCGGCGCCGACGAGGGCGAGCGCCACATGCGTATCCAGCAAATAGCGCCTAAAGACCGGGCGCATATTCTCGTTTGTCAGCGCAGAGACGAACGCGAACTCGAGCGCATTCTGCGGTTCGATAAGTGCGGGAGCTGCGTCGCCCTCGGCCCCTTGGTTCTCCTGGGCGCGCGCGTGGGTAACGAGCACCGCCCCGCCCAATGCGGCGATGATGAGGGAACGTCTGAGCAAGCGAACCTCCCGCAGCCGTATTCTGGCGGTTGCGTGGC
>CAZHWA010000370.1:1097-3175 GCA_964536175.1 uncultured Terricaulis sp.
GCCGGCAGGCCGGCGGCCGCCAAAGCTGTCGTTACGAACTCACGTCTGCGCATCGCACGCGCCTTTCGCATCAGCGGCAAAGTGTGCCCCGTTGCTTGGCCGTCAAGGAAGGCCACATAAAGGCAAATGGACGATCTCTATCACCCGCGCGTGCTTGAGCTGGCGGCGGACATCCCGAACGTGGGCCGTCTGGACAATCCTGACGGCGCCGCCACCAAGGTAAGCCGTGTGTGCGGCTCGGTGGTTACAGTCGAGCTCAAGCTGAGCGACGGGGTCGTGAGCGCCATTGCCGTCCATCCCAAAGCGTGTGCGCTGGGGCAGGCGGCCACGGGTGTTCTGTCGATGCATGCGATCGGGGCGAGCTCTACCGAAATCCGCGAAGCGCGACATGCACTGGCGGCAATGCTGAAGGACGGCGCGCCCCCGCCAAGCGGCCGCTTCTGGGAATTGCGCCATCTTGAAGGCGTGCGCGACTACCCCGCCCGGCACGCTTCGACCATGCTCGCGTTCGACGCTGCGGTGCAGGCGCTAGATCAAGCCGAAGGGGCAACGTGAAAGCGCCGGCCTTTCGGCCGGCGCTCGCTTCGATTCAATCAGGGTCAGACTGTTGGCCTGCGCCGGAACATCCCGAGGATGGCCAGCAGGACGATGGCGCCGATGGTGGCAACGATCAGCGTGCCCCAGAATCCGGCCACGTCGATGCCAATGAGGCCGGCGAGGAAAGCGCCCAGCAATGCGCCGACGACGCCAACGATAAGGTTGGTGAGCAGGCCGTGGCTGCGGCCCATGACTTGTTCTGCGATCCAACCAGCAACAATACCGATGATGATCGCACCGAGAATTCCGACTCCATTCATAGCGCGGCTCCGTTGCTCAGTGCCGGAAAAACCGCCGACCTCGAATGGGGTTCCCTAGCGCGCGCGCAGAAGTGCTCGCAGCCGTGTGAAAACCACGCTGGAACCCCAGTAGATGAAGCCGCCAAACGCGCCCGCGGCCATAACCTGGCCGGCGATCAACCAATCGGAACCCATGAACTCCTCCGCAGCGCTTGCGTGATATCGATCGGCTTCGTTCTTCGCTAGCGTGCAACGACAGCAACGCTGCATCTGGCCGGCCGCCGCGACTTGCGCGACACTTACCGCATGATGTCCGCCGCCGGTCCGCTCACGCATGCCGACGCCAAGGCCTTGCGCAAGGCTGCGCTTGCTTACCCAGACACCGTTGAGGATTTCCCGTGGGGCGAAAGGGCGTTCAAAGCCGCCGGCAAGAAGGTGTTCATGTTCCTGTGGGAGGGCGATGCGCGCATCTCGCTTTCGCTGAAACTACCGTTTCGCCATGAAGAGGCGCTCACGATGAAGGGGGCCGAGCGGACCGGGTATGGCCTGGGCCGCGCGGGGTGGGTGACGTTCACCTACGCCAAGACAGCCAAACTGCCGCTGGCGAAGCTCAGCGACTACCTGGACGAAAGCTGGCGCGCGGCGGCGCCAAGGAAGCTCTCTGCTCAGTTTGCGCCGCCTCCGCCGAAGCGGCGCAAGGGCTCATGATTTGCTTTTCGCCCGCGTCCCTGTGGGCTAGCTTTCCGAGACAGCACACGGGAGGCGCGCATGAAGTGGGTTCTATTGCTGGTTGTGATTGCGGCGGTCGCGGCTTTCTTCACGCGCCCGGACGAGCCGGCGATGCGTGCGGCCGCCGATACCGTGTTGAACGACCCGCAGAACATTTCGCAGGGCCTGGAAAGCCTGGGCGCCACACTTGCCGGCAATCGCGACTACACGAACTACTACGTTGCGTCGCGCTATGTCGTAACGCTCGACAGCAATCCCGTCGTCACCTGCTGGGGCGCGTTCCAACAAGTCCAGTGCAGCCGAGCCGAGCAGGCGGCCGCGACCTGACGCATGCGCGTACTGTTGCTTTTGATCCTGGCGGGCGTCGCCGCCTACTTCACCGTTCCGGCGCGCGACGCGCATGAAGCGGCGGCGCGGACGTTCATGGAAGAGGCGGCGCGCGAAGACACAGCAGAAGCGCAAAGGCGGACAGGCATCTCGCTCGACAGCATTGTCGACTTCGCTGTGGGCTTC
>CAZHWA010000371.1:0-3174 GCA_964536175.1 uncultured Terricaulis sp.
ACGGCGACGTCTTTCTCTATTTCATCAGCGGCGCCAAAGAGCGCAACCCCGCCGCGGCGATGGCCATGCTGGAGATTCTGAAAAAGAAATGACGCATCCTTTGTGTCCTTCGTGGTTTCTTTGTGCCTTTGTGGTTCTTTCTTTCTCGCACAAAGACACAAAGGTCGCACAAAGGGCACGAAGATGACGGGGCATTACGAACCGCTGCCTTTAAAGACTGAAGCGCAGGGGCGCGCCGTGGTTGATGCTGCGCTCGCCGTTCATAAAGCTCTCGGGCCTGGCTTGCTGGAATCGACGTACGAGGTCTGTCTGGCGCATAAACTCGAGCGCCGTGGCTGCACCGCTCTCCGTCAGGTTGGCTTACCCGTTGTATATGGCGAGGTAAGACTCGAAGCAGGTTATCGGATCGATCTTATGGCGACGTCATCGTCGAGGTCAAATCCGTCGATGCAATCGCCCCTGTGCATGAGGCGCAGGTGCTGACATATCTGAAGCTGTCGGCGCGTCGCCTTGGCTACCTCATGAACTTCAACGTCGCCCTCTTGAAGCAGGGGATCAAGCGGATGATCCTGTGAGGGTTTTGAAGTTGCCACGCCCGCGCCCAAGTCACACATTAACGGGATCGAAGCACGCTTCTGCGCGGATAGTTGTTGCATGTCCGAAAACCGCATCGGCCATATTCGCCTGACCTCGCACCCGAGCGCCGGCGCGCGGCTGAAGTTTCCGATTCAATGGGGAGCGCCGACCGCGCGCGAGCGCGGGCCGGTGATCGGCTCGGTTTCGGCCGACCGCAACGCCATCGGGGCGCATGGCGGCTCGTATTCGGTCTATCGGGCGCTGGCAGTTTCATCAGGCGCGCTGGCGCCAGGTGCGCGCCCGGATTTGACCGACACCTCCCCTGTGGTGTCGCTCGGGCCGTTTCCGCAATGGAGCGATGCGACGAAAATCGTTTCGCTCGATCCGTGGGGACACACGGTCGCCGACGCGTTCAAGCCGGAAATCGACGCCGGCGTCGATATTCGCCCGACCATCGCAATCACGAGGGCGCGGTTGTCGCTGCCGGAAGTGCGCGAGGCCATGCGCCTGGGAAGGTTGAAGGCGGACGGCGCCATCGTGCATGAAAGCGGCGATGTCGCCGTCACCAAGGCCGCGGTCGATCCGGTGTGGCATTTGCCCGGCGTGGCGGCGCGTTTTAGCGTCGGCGAAGAAGAGCTTCGCCATACTTTGTTCGAGCAGACCGGGGGCATGTACCCCGAACTCGTCACGCGCCCCGACCTCAGCATGTTTCTGCCGCCCATCGGCGGCGTCACGCTCTACATTTTTGGCGATCCCGCAGCTATCGCCGATCCGGCCCGCACGCTGGCATGCCGCGTGCACGATGAGTGCAATGGCTCGGATGTGTTCGGCTCGGACATCTGCACCTGCCGGCCGTACCTCACGCACGGCATCGAAGAATGCGTGCGCGAAGCGCAGGCGGGCGGCGCGGGCCTGATCGTCTACAACCGCAAGGAAGGGCGTGCGCTCGGCGAAGTCACCAAGTTTCTCGTCTACAATGCGCGCAAGCGCCAGCCGGGCGGCGATCAGGCAGCGACCTATTTCGAACGCACCGAATGCGTCGCCGGCGTGCAAGACGCGCGCTTTCAGCAATTGATGCCGGACGTGCTGCATTGGCTTGGCGTGACGCGCATTGATCGTTTCATCTCCATGTCGAACATGAAACACGAAGCCATCGACTCCGGCGGCATCGAGATCGGCGAGCGCGTGCCGATTCCGCCCGAGCTGGTGCCGCCGGACGCCGCCGTCGAACTCGAGGCCAAGAAAGCCGCCGGCTATTTCAGCGCCGAGCCCGCCTCGAGCGAAGCTGACCTCACGCGCGTCATCGGTCGTGACCTCAAAGACTTCTGAGCTTCCGTGACGGCCGTGCATTCGCTGTGTCGCTGTGGTAAGGACGAAAACCACAGCGGCACGGCGATGACACAGCGAACACAGCGATGGCCCAGCGCGCGATGACCGTCCCGCCGGCCTCATTGCTGTCCGCCTCTGCCGTGCGGGTCGCTGCGAACGACGTGTTCGCGCGCGCGAAGGGGGATGCGCTGCAGCACTGGCGTGTGGACCTCGGCGCGCTCCCTGCATGCGCAGACTACGTCAGTGCCGTAATCCGCAAGCGTTATCCCGATCTGAGCGTTCCGTTTCACGCGCGCTGGCGCCATTTCGTGTTCGGCGGCGCAGACCTTTGGGCTGAGATGCGCGACGGCGCGGCTTGGCGCGATGAACATGCGCGGGCGCGGGCGGAGTTCGATCTCGCGATCACCTCCGTGCTGCTCGACGCCGGCGCCGGCGGGGCGTGGCGCTATGCCGATTCAGCAAGCGGTGCGATCGCTGCGAGGTCCGAAGGTCTCGCGCTGGCGAGCTTGCGGCTGTTCGAATGGGGCGGGTTCTCCGCCGACCCGAGCGATCCTTTGCGCACCGACGCCGAAGCGCTGGCGCGCTTCGACGCCATCGAACTCGCGGACGCGTTTCAGGCCAGCGAACGCAACCCGCTTGCAGGATTGGAGGGACGCGCGCGCTTGCTGAACCGGCTCGCTGCACAGGTGGATGCGCGCAGCGACCTCTTCGCCCGTGCTGACCGTCCACGCCCGGGCGGCTTGTATGATGTGCTGTACGCGCAGGCGCAGGACGGCTCGATTGCGGCGCCGGAGATTCTCGAGCTCTTGCTGGAGGCGCTCGGCCCCATCTGGGAGCGCAGGCCGGAGTTGAATGGCATTCCTCTCGGCGATTGCTGGCCTGTAGAGGGCCTTGGATATGTGCCGCTGCACAAGCTTTCGCAGTGGCTCACCTATTCGCTGATCGAGCCGCTGGAGCGCGCCGGGGTATCGGTGACGGATGTGGATGGGCTGACTGGCCTTGCGGAGTATCGCAATGGCGGATTGTTCGTGGACATAGGCGTGCTGCTTCCGCGCAAGCCCGCCGCGCTCTCCCTGGCGCACGATGTGAGCGAGGCGTTTGTGGTGACATGGCGTTCGCTTACGGTGGCGCTGCTTGACCGCATCGCGCCGCTGGTGCGCGAACGGCTTGGCGTCGGGGCCGAGCAGTTTCCACTGGCGCGCGTGCTCGAAGGCGGCACGTGGGCGGCAGGCCGGGCGCTTGCGCGCGAACGCCGCGGCGGCGATCCTC
>CAZHWA010000372.1:0-3170 GCA_964536175.1 uncultured Terricaulis sp.
GCCATGCGTTGGGCCAACGTCGCCGCGCCGGGCGTGGAGGATCTGATCCTGTTCGACGGCGATTGCGTACTATGCTCGCGCGCCGCGCATTTCGTGCACCGGCATGACGCCGCGCACCGCTTCAAATTCGTCGCCGTCCAGTCGGACTATGGCCGCGCGCTCGCGGCGCGCTTCGGCATCGATGTCGACAACCCGGAGACCAACGTCGCCGTGCTCGACGCTGTCGCGCACTTCAAGAGCGAGGCGGCGCTCGCTGTGCTGGCGGCCCTGCCGCGATGGCGTTGGACGCGCCTTGCACGCGCTTTGCCACCTTCGCTTCGCAACTGGGTCTACGATCGCATCGCCCGTAATCGCTACCGGATGTTCGGTCGCAGCGCGCGGTGCTGGGCCGGAGATCCCGCGCTCGCTGCGCGCATCCTGGAGCGCGAGCCGTGAAGCGCATACTTATTGTCGGCGGCGCCGGCGTGTTCGGCCGCCGCTTGGCCGAGGGCCTGCGCAGAACGACCGATGCCGATCTCATCGTCGCCGGCCGTTCGCGCGCACGTTCGGAGGCTGCGGCGCTCGCAATTGGGGCGCGCGAGGCGGTCGTACTGGATCGGCAGATGGCGACGCCGGAAGAGCTCCGCGCTGTCAGACCCGATCTGGTCATCGACGCGGCAGGACCGTTTCAAGGCGCCGATCTGCGTTTCGCACGCGCGATCATTGAAGCCGGCGCCCATTATCTCGATCTGGCGGACGCGCGCGATTTCGTCGCCGCTTTTCCCGGACTGGATGCAATTGCGCGAGAACGCGGCGTTGCAGCGATCTCTGGCGCAAGTTCGACGCCGGCGCTGACGCACGCCGTCCTCGACCGGCTCGTTGCTGGCTGGAAGCGGATCGACATCATCCGCGCCGGCATCGCGCCCGCCAATCGAATGGACCGCGGTCCTGCCGTCATGAAGGCGATTCTATCCTGGGTCGGCGCGCCGGTGCGCGTGTTCGAGGCCGGCGCCTGGCGCGAGCGCAGCGGCTGGTCCGATTGCGGGATTATCGACGTGCCAATGCTCGGCGCCCGCCGTTTCGCGCTGGCGGAAACGCCCGACCTCGATCTTATTCCCGCGCGCTATGCGCCGCGGGACGCCGCTTTGTTCATGGCGGGGCTCGAGCTTTGGCCGATGCAGCGCGGCATGGAGTGTGTCGGGGCGCTGCACCGATGGGGCGTCGTCCGCAACCCCGTAACCTGGGCCGAAGCGCTGCGCCGCATGGGCGATGCGTTCGGCGGCTTTGGCAGCGATCGCGGCGGCATGATTGTCGAGGCCATCGGACGAGACCCGGAGGACCGGCCTGTGCATGCGCGTTGGACCATGTTCGCGCCCGATGGCCTCGGCCCGTACACGCCGACCTTCGCGGCTTTGGCGCTCGCGCGCCGTCTTGCGCAAAGCGGCGATCTGCCGATTGGCGCACGTCCCTGCGTTGCGCTGCTTCGGCTCGAAGAGTTCGAACCAGAGTTCACGCGCCACGGCTTCACCACCCGCATCGACACAACGGCCCTCACATCGCCGTTCGACAGCGCACTCGGCGATGCGTTCGAACGCTTGCCGGAACCTATACGCGTCACGCATCGCGGCGGCCCCGTCACACGCCTTCGCGGCCAAGCGAGCGTGCAGGGCGCAGCTTCGCGCCTTGCCGGGTTGTTCGCCCGCCTGTTCGGCATGCCGGCAGCCGCAACCCACGTCGGCGTGCGCGTCACTAAGCGGCTCGACGCCGACAAGGAAGTGTGGACACGTGAGTTCAGCGCCCGCCGGATGCAAAGCCGCTTGCGCGCTATCCGCCCCGGCGTCGTGCGCGAGAGCTTTGGGCCGTTCGGCTTCGACATGGCTGTCGCGGCCGGCGATGGCGTGCTGACGATGACAATTATCGGTTGGCGCATCGGACCGCTGCCGCTGCCCGCTTTCATGGCGCCGCGCTCGACCGCCACGGAAAGCGTCGACGCGCACGGCCGCTTCCGCTTCGATGTGCCTATTGCGCTGCCGCTGATCGGCCGGCTCACACATTATTCCGGCTGGCTCGAGCTGGAAGAGGTTGAAGCCGCGCCCGCCCTGTCGGAAACAGAGCCGGCATGACCAAATCCAATCCCGGCAATTTCCTCGAAGACTTCGCGCCCGGCCAAACCATCGCGCACGCCACGCCGCGCACCGTCACCGAAGGCGATGTTGCGCTCAACATCGCGCTTACCGGCGCGCGCTATGCGCTTTTTTCCGCCGACAGTTTCGCGCAGGATTGCGGCCTGCCGTCGGCGCCGGTCGATCCGCTGCTGGTCTTCCACATCGTGTTCGGCAAGAGCGTGCCGGATATCTCGCTCAACGCCGTCGCCAATCTCGGCTACGCGGAGGGGCGCTTCCTCGCGCCGGTCTATCCCGGCGATACGCTCAGCGCCGTCAGCGAAGTGCTCGGCGTCAAGCAGAATTCCAACGGCAAGACCGGGATCGTCACCGTGCGCACCGAGGGCTTCAACCAGGACGGCGCGCCGGTGCTCTCCTATGTGCGCTGGGTGATGGTGAACAAGCGCGACGCAAATGCGGCGGTGACTGACGCGCCGGCGAAGACGCCGGCGTCCGCTGTCACGTCTTCAGAACTCCTCATGCCGCCCGGTCTCGATTTCAGCGCCTACAATTTTGCGCTCGCCGGTTCGTCGCATGCGTTCGAGGATTACGAAATCGGCGAGAAGATCGACCACGTCGATGGAATGACCCTGGAAGAGGCCGAACATCAGCTCGCCACGCGCCTCTACCAGAACACGGCGAGAGTGCATTTCGACGCGCTGGCGCAGAAGGACTCCCGTTTTGGCAAGCGCCTCATCTATGGCGGCGTCGCCATCTCGCTTGCGCGCGCGCTCGCCTTCAACGGCCTCGCCAACGCCGCCTTCATGCTCGCCATCAATGGCGGGCGTCATGTCAACCCGGTGTTCGCGGGCGACACGCTTTACGCGTGGTCCGAAGTGCTGGCGAAGGAAGACCTCGGCTCAGCCGGCGCGCTGCGCTTGCGCCTGGTCGCGGCGAAGAAACCCTGCACGCACTTTCCGGCAAAGAACCCTGCCGGCGAATACGATCCCGACGTCGTTCTCGACTTCGATTACTGGGCCGCAATCCCGAAACGCTAGCCCCAGTCATCCCGGCCAAGCGAGCTTTAGC
>CAZHWA010000373.1:0-3170 GCA_964536175.1 uncultured Terricaulis sp.
CGCTCACCAATAAGATGAGCAGCACGCTCACCGGCATTTCGGCGATCGGCAGATAAATCAATTGTCCAGCTCTGAGTTGGGCCAGCCGCTGAAGAGAGGGAATAAGGCAATAGGGCAGTAGGGCAAGTGGGCAATATGTTTGCGCGCGCTTTCGCCGAGCGCGCCGCATCGCGAGCGCCCGTGTTGCCCTATTGCCGTATTGCCTTACTGCCCTTGCCAGGCAGGAGGCGGGGCGCGCCGGACGCGCCGAGGTAGTCTCAAAGGAGCGCTGACTGTCGCCAGTCAGCGCCGCGCGTCGAACGCGCCCCGTATCGGCGTTTGCTCGCCAGCACCGTCGCGGGAGGTATTTCACTCCTGGAGGCGGCTAGGGCCGGCGGCGTGTGTCGCCTTCATCCGAAGAAGACGCAGGACCCGGCAGTTATGACCCCGCCGGCTTCAGGCTCGCTGTGACGCGACGCCTCACGCTTGGCCGATGTCTTCACATTTCAAAGGTTCGGAGCTCTTCGAAACCCTCCCGTGTGGAGACGGGAGCAGCATACGCGCGATTGGCAGGGGGCGGATTGTTTTTGTGCGAGGCGTTTGGAGTCAGGGACTTAGCGGCGAAGGCGCGTGGAAAGCGGCGGGTGTGAATCCGCCCATTCCAGGCCGCCGAGCAGCTTGAAGCAGGCCGGCCAGATGCCGGCGGTCCTCAGAGTCCGTGCAGGACAAGCCACTGACGACCGCCGGCTTCCAGCCGGCATGCGGCGCGGAGCGCCGCGCTCCCTTCGTCAGCCCGGCGGCGTCTCGAGCCTCTGCATGATGCGGTCGGTCTCGGCGAGGATTTTGAGGATGCGCTGATAGTGCGGCACGTCGCTGTAATCCAGCGTGCGGCCTTTGCGGTCCTTCAGCCATTTCTGCGCCGGCTGATAGCCGCCGATATAGAAGCTCCATGAGATGGCGGGGGCGTTCTCAAAGCGCTGGCGCCTATTGATCCAGACCGCGCCGTCGCGGTACTCGGGCTTTTCGACGATGTTCTTGCCTTCGCCTTCGTCACCGACGAACGGATATGGCGTGTCGCCGATGGCTTCGGGCGCCATCAGATGCAGACGGCGCAGCTGGCCGCCTTTGTCGGAGACACCCCAGAACACATCCGGCGAGGGAGGCCACGGGATGCGCGGGAAATCGATCTTCAAAAACTCGGCATAGGTCTCGCGATAGGCGGGGCAATGCAGCACGCCGTAAATGTAATCGAACACCGCGACTTCATCCGGCTCGCCGCGCGCGGGATGCGTCGCGAGCTTGCGGAGTTTGGCGTAGAGCTTGGCGTCGAAATTCGTAGTCCGAGTTTGATCAAGTTCGCCGGGGACAGGGTCAAGGTAAAGCGGAGCGACATATCCGCGTTCCTTTGATCTGTTCGATAGGTAACTGTCGTCGGTGATTCCGAGGCTCAGAAAAACGTGAGCCCACCTGGCTCCCACAACCTGCCGGCAGAATACTAGCGAGAGGCCATCGTCTCCCACACGACTCATCACTTCCGGGCGCGGCCAATCAACTAGGTCTTCGTGATAGAGGATGAAGCGCCGATCGAGAAGGCGATAGGAATATGTCGAGATGTGATCGGCTAGGTGAAGTTTGCGCAGCGATCTGCGGGAAGCCGGCAGCTTCCATCCTCTGGTGTCTCCCGCCTCATATTTTCCGGCGGTTCTATCGCTAAAGAACGCACGCCTAGTCTCCGCGTCCGAGCGCGTCGGGTCTGTAAATGTCCGCAACCGCTCTTGTAATGCATCGCGCTCAAAATCGATTGCGACCGCATCTCTTGCTGTGATTACGCCAGTCGATTGAACAGGTAGGAAATTCGGTAAAGAGAAGCCTTCATAATATTCTTCAGCGCCATCCCAGTCCCGTGGGCTGAGCATGAAGTACGGCTTGCTCGGTTGGAGATTCTTCCACCGGATCGAGGAAATGTCAGAACCCCACAAGGCTTCGTACTTGCTTGCGCGATCACCCCAAAACTCGGCGTAGTAAGCTCGCGCGAGCGATGGCGCCTTTGCCTTGTCTTCGGACTTTACTGCGACGATGATGGAAACACCCTGTTGAATGTCAAAGACGTTCTTATCGGGCTGGCCATCGGGCGTCGTCCCGCCACGTTTCGTGCTCCCGTGCAAATCAAGGACGTATACGGAATCGAACGTCTGCATCAGGTGCCAACGCATCCCCCGAAACGTGGGGTTATCCAAATAGCTGTGATTTGTGATGAAGCCGAGAACGCCTGAACCGTTCTTGGTGATCATGGCTTCCGCCATTCGAATGAACTTGACGTAGTCGTCATTCAACCAATGTTTTCGTTCGTTCAACCTCTCCTGTCCGCCGGGCTCCACCTTGTATGCAGCGATCAAACCTTCGATCCAGGGGGCGTTGTTCTGCGAGATGCCGCTATAAGGCGGATTGCCGATGACGCACATGATCGGCATGTCGCGCTTGATCTTGTTGGCTTCCTTGACCTCATTGGAGAGCCATTGCGCGAACGGCAGCGTCTGGTTGGCGGGCTCGCCTTCTTCCAGTGAATTGGTGAGATAGACCGAGACGCGCGGCGGGTCCTTGGTCGGCTCGTAGCCGTATTCGCGCAGCACCATGTCGAGCTTCATGTGACACATGGCGTAAGACGCCATCAAAAGCTCGAAGCCGTGCAGGCGCGGGATCAAATCTTTTTCGACGTAGCGATTCCACGCGCCGGGCGCCCTGTTCTTCACGCGCGGCGCGATCTGCTTGATCACTTCGGCGAGGAACGTGCCAGTGCCGGTGGCGGGATCGAGAATCTGGACGCGATGGACTTCCTTCTGGGTGAGGAGCGGCTTGCCCTTTTTGTCCTTCTGGCCGGTGTCCCATGGGATAGTGACTTTCGACGTGTCGGCGAGGCCGTCGGCCAAGCCGAACTCGGTTTTCAGCACGTCGTCCACGGCGCGGACGATGAAGTTCACCACCGGCTCGGGCGTGTACCAGACGCCGCGCGCATCGCGCTTGGCCGGATTGTAGGCTTTGAGGAAGTCCTCGTAGAAATGCAGGAACGGATCGTTGCGCTGCGTGGTCTTGCCGTACTGCTCCATCAAGCCGGAGACATTGGCGGCGCGGAAGAGCTCGGCGAGATCGTCGATCACCCAGGCGATGCGCTCGTCGAGATTTGGTCCGGCGAC
>CAZHWA010000374.1:0-3167 GCA_964536175.1 uncultured Terricaulis sp.
GCGAGACGAGGCCGACGGTGGGCTTGATGCCCACAAGCCCGGTGACGGATGAGGGGCAGGTGATCGAGCCGTCTGTTTCCGTGCCGATGGCGATGGCGGCAAGGCTTGCTGCGGCCGCAACGCCCGAGCCCGAACTCGAACCGCAGGCATTGCGATCCAGCGCATAGGGGTTGCGTGTCAGGCCGCCGACCGCGCTCCAGCCGCTGGTCGAATGCGACGAGCGGATGTTGGCCCACTCGGACAGATTGGTCTTGCCTAGAATCACCGCCCCGGCTTCGCGCAGACGCGCCACCAGCGGCGCATCGCGGTTGGTGATGTTTTCGACCAGCGCAAGCGAGCCAGCGGTTGTCGGCATCGGGTCGGCGCTTTCGATATTATCCTTCAAGAGGATCGGAATGCCGTGCAGCGGGCCGCGCACGCGCCCCGCAGCGCGTTCGGCGTCGAGCGCCCGGGCTTGGTCGAGCGCATCGGGATTGAGCGCGAGCACGCTGTTGAGATTCGGCCCGCTTCGATCGATCCGTTCGATGCGGTTGAGATAGGACCTGACCAGCTGTTCGCTCGTCACCGCGCCTGACGTCATGTCCGCCTGCAGCTGCGCGATGGATCTCTCCTCGACGTCGTAGGCCGGGGCGCGCTCGCCGCACCCCGCCAGCGCCAGCGCTGCGATCGCGATTAGATGAACGCGCATGATCCCTCCCGCGTTTGGACGCAGAGTGCCGTCTGCGGGCGGTCCTGTCGAGTTGAGAGGTCTGGGATTCTGTTGCCAAGTTGCGTCCGCCGGTGCTTAGCTTGGACCGGGGGAACGGACATGTCGCAGAACGCAGGCAAAGCCGCGATCGTCACCGTGCACGGTACAGGCGATACCGCAGAGGGACCGGTCGGCGAGAAGTGGTTTCAAGAGGCCTCGCCCTTCGCGCAACGTTTGCTCGGGCATCTGCGTCAGCAGGGCGTCGAAGCCGATATCGTGCCGCATCTCTGGTCCGGCGCGAACAGCGCCTGGGACCGTGAGCGCGCCGCCAACAAGCTCGCCGGACTTATTCGCAAGCTCTACAACAAATACGATTCGATCCACGTGATCGGGCACAGTCACGGCGGCAATGTCGCCAACGACGCGGCGGTGCTGCTGAAATGGGGTCTGCGAAGTAACGCGACGAAAGAGAAGTTCGACAGCCTGACGACAGTCGGCACGCCGTTCTTCAACGTGCGCACGGGCGCTCTGCAAACCTTCGCAGGCATAATGTTCATGATCATCGCCTGGATCAGTGTCGTCCTCTTCCCGTTCTGGGCTGCCTTGATCGCATTCGACTTCTTCTCCGGCGGAAGCCTCTCCGGCGATCGCGCCGTCAGCATCGTGCTATTGGCCTTTCTGTTTGTGGTTGGCCCGTGTTTGCTGTTCATGTTGACGATGTCTCGCCAGGGCATTCGCCGCATTCTGCGCCCACGGCAGGGCGGCGCCACCCGCACGTCGATCCTCAGCATCTGGCACGAACACGATGAAGCCATCGCCTTCTTGCAGCGGGTTGAAGAGCTGAAACTGGAGCCGTTTCCGCGCGGTGCGCTGTTTCGCGGCTCGCGCGCCGCCGCAATCAGCGTTGGCGTACTGTCCGTTCTGCTCATCGGCGCGGCGCACCCGGCGCTCTATGCTCTGGGCTGGGCCGACTGGTTCAACTTCAACGCAGGCGCGGCCGATGAAGACGTGGTCAGCAACGTCATCGCCGTCACCATGATGAGCCTGCTGCTGGCGCCGGCGATCTTCACGCTGATCTACTTCGTGTATCGTTTCGCTGTCGGCGGATTGCAGGAAATCGCCGTACGCGGCGCGATGAACGGCTACGTGGCCGGCGTTCTACGCGGCGTCGCGATGGGCCGTGACGGCGACCAGGTGCTCTGCAATATATCCCCACGCTCGCACACGCACACCACGCGAGATTGCGTGCTCACAGGCGAGTGCGCAGAGCGCATGAAGCAGGCGGCCACTGGCGCGGCCGGCGCACTGATCGACAAGTACCGCTGGGCGCTGTTCAGTGTGGGCGGGGAGTCCAGCGCGTCGCTCACCTCGCTCACCACCGACGCGATGACCTGGGACAGCCTGATCCACACCACCTATTTCGATCAGCCTGAGGTCGCAGCGGCCATCGCCGATCACATCGCGCGAACCGTGAAGGAGAGCGCACACGCGGACGCGAGCGCGCCAGTCGGAGCGCCGGTCCCGGCCGCCCCGCAAGCGGCTTAAGCTAGCGCCCCGTCTGGCCGCGGTGGCGCAGCATGGCGTCGGCCAGCACGCAGGCGAGCATGGCTTCGCCGACAGGCGCGGCGCGGATGCCGACGCACGGATCGTGACGGCCCTTGGTGCTGATCTCCGCGTCATTGCCGCTGCGGTCGATGGTTTTGCGCGGCGTCAGGATGGAGGAGGTCGGCTTTACGGCAAAGCGCGCAACGATCGGCTGGCCGCTGGAGATGCCGCCGAGCACGCCGCCGGCGGCGTTGGAGAGAAACACCGGCTTGCCGTCATTGCCGGCGCGCATTTCGTCGGCGTTGTCGACGCCGGTCAGCGCCGCGGCGGCGAACCCCGCGCCGATCTCGACGCCCTTGACGGCGTTGATGCTCATCAGCGCACCGGCGATTTCTGCGTCGAGCTTGCCGTAAACCGGCGCGCCCCAGCCGGCGGGAACGCCCGTCGCTTCCACTTCGATCACCGCGCCGACCGAATTGCCGTCCTTGCGCGTGTCGTCGAGCAGCTTTTCCCATTGCGGGACGATTTGCGCGTCCGGCGCCCAGAACGGGTTGTTTTCCACTTCCGCCCAGTCCCACTGTGCGCGGTCAATGGCGATCTTACCGATCTGTACCAGGGCCGCGCGAATGCAGATGCCATCGCCGAGCACGCGCCGAGCCACCGCGCCGGCCGCAACGCGCGCGGCGGTCTCGCGTGCTGACGAACGCCCGCCGCCGCGATAATCGCGCAGGCCGTACTTGGCGTCGTACGTGTAGTCGGCGTGGCCGGGGCGATAGAGGTCGCGGATTTCGTCGTAGTCTTTCCCTCGTTGATCGACGTTTTCGATCAGCAGCGAGATCGGCGCGCCGGTGGTGACAGGTCCGCCCGTGCGATCATCCTCGAATACACCGGAGAGAATTTTCACGTCGTCCGGTTCGCGCCGTTGCGTGACGAA
>CAZHWA010000375.1:0-3167 GCA_964536175.1 uncultured Terricaulis sp.
TGGATCGCGCACTTCGGCCGCTTTCGCGCGGGACTTCTTCCCTACTTTGCCGCGCTTTTGCTTCCGATCGCGCTCTGCACGGCTGCTGTCGCAATGCACGTGGCGCTCGGCGCGCCAATGGCGACCTCCGAACAGCTCGCGAGCTGGCCGAGCATGATCGATCAGTTCGTATTCATCCTGCTTTTTATCGGCATCGGCGAAGAGCCAGGCTGGCGCGGCTTCCTGCAGCCTGAACTACAGAAACGCTTTCACCCGTTCGCTGCGGCGCTGGTGCTGGCGCTGGTCTGGGCGGTTTGGCACGTCCCGCTCTTCCGCGCCGAGATTGGCCCCGCGCTGTGGGGACCCTTCGTGATGAGCCTGTTGGGCGCGGTGTTCGTGCTGGGCTGGCTGAGGAATATCTCGCAGTCAGTGCTGCCGCCGATGATCTGCCACGCGACGGTCAACACGGTTGGCGCGGGTTGGGCGTTTCAATTCTACGAGGGCGCGGGCAACATCCAGCTTTGGTGGATCTATGCGGCCGTCTGGCTCACCGCCGGCTTGTCGATCGCTGCGCTGACCGGCTTTCGGTTCGCCAGCAAGGCGTAACGCCACTTGCGTCCGCGCGGGGTTGGCCTATGCTGCACTGCAACAGGATTTGCATTGCGGCGGGGCCTTAGGGCCTTATGGGTCAGATGGGCACGATCAAGACTGTCGGCGTGGTCGGCGCCGGGCAAATGGGCAACGGCATCGCGCATGTGTGCGCGCTGGCCGGCTATGATGTTCTGTTGCATGACGCCGAGCCCGCGCGCATCGATATCGCGCTGCAAACCATCGCAAAAAATCTTGGCCGTCAGGTCCACCGCGAAATCGTCAGCGCCGCCGATTCCGAAGCGGCGCTGAAGCGTATCAAGGCCGCCCCCAAACTGGCGGCGTTCGAAGCGTGCGATCTCGTCATCGAGTCGATCGTCGAAGAGAGCGAGGCCAAAAAGAAGGTGTTCGCCGATTTACAGGCGGCGCTGAAGCCGGACACGATCCTGGCCACCAACACCTCCTCGATCTCGAGCACGCGGCTGGCGGCGACGACGGACCGGCCGGACAAGTTCATCGGCCTGCATTTCATGAACCCGGCGCCGGTGATGGAACTGGTGGAGATCATCCGCGGCCTCGCCACCAGCCAGGAAACCTACGACACCTGCGTGACGTTCGTCGAAACCCTGGGCAAGACCATCGCCAACGCCGAGGATTTTCCCGCCTTCATCGTCAATCGCGTGCTGGTGCCGATGATCAACGAGGCGGTGTATACGCTGTACGAAGGCGTGGGTTCGGTCGAAGCCATCGACAAGGCCATGAAGCTCGGCGCGCATCACCCGATGGGGCCGCTGGAACTGGCCGATTTCATCGGCCTCGATACCTGCCTCTCGATCATGCAGGTGCTGTACGACGGGCTTGCCGATTCCAAATACCGGCCCTGCCCGTTGCTGGTGAAGTACGTCGAAGCCGGCTGGCTCGGGCGCAAGACCCAGCGCGGTTTCTACGACTACCGGACCGATCCTCCCACGCCGACGCGCTGATCGCACTGACCTGACGCGGGAGCGCCGCATCCGCAGCGCCCCCGCATCGAGCCCCATTACACGAGGAGCTGCACCAGCAGACCCGCGCCGTCGGCGAAATAGGCGGCGAGCCCGATCAGCAGCGCCGCTGCGATCGTGAACTCAAGCGCAGTGATGACATTTCGCATCTCTAATCCCCTGCTCATGCGGACCGGGAGGCGTCCGCGCGGCGAGAGATAGGGAGCCTGCGTTTCAGCACTATGGCGTGCGCGTTACATCTTCGAGATGTGGACGTGTTTTCAGATGCGCGTGCCGCACTCAGTTGCGCACAAACACCAGCGAGAGATTGTTTGCCGGCATGTCCACAATCTCGCGCAGCTTGAGGCCTTGCGCTTCGGCCTCGCGTTCGATGTCGGCGACATCGCGCACGCCCCACGACGGATTGCGCATTCTCAGCGATGAATCGAAGGTTGCATTCGAGGGCGCCGTGTGGCGCCCGTCGCGCCTATAGGGCCCATAGGTGTAAAGCGCGCCGCCGGCGCGCAGCATGCGCGCCGCGCCAGCCAGCAGCCCCAATGTCGCTTCCCACGGCGAGATGTGGATCATGTTGATGGCGACGATGGCGTCGTACGGCGCGTCATCCTCCACGCCCCAACGGTCGGCGCGCACATCGATGGCGCGCGGCGGCAGAACGTTGCGCACGCCTTCTGCCTCAATCCAGGCGGCGACGCTGGCGCGCGCTTCAGGGTCTGGATCGCTCGGCTGCCAGCTGAGGCCGGGCATGGCCTGCGCCACGAACACCGCGTGCTCGCCCGCCCCGGAGGCGATTTCCAGCACACGCGCGTCCGCCGGCAGCACGCGTTGCAGCACGGAAAGGATTGGTGCGCGATTGCGCGCAGTCGAGGGCGAGCGCAGGCGCTGGTCCATGCCGGCAAACAACCACGCCCGCGCGGCTTTGGCAAAAGCGCACGCCGCAGGCGGCGAACGTCTGTGACGCCGGGCCCGGTGCTGTTAGACTAAGACATGCGCCTGGCGCCGATCCCGCAACGCATACCGCCGCTGATTTGGCGACGGCCGTCTTTCATCTGGACGCCGCTTGCCTTGGCGTTGGCGATCGGGTGGCCGGCGGCGCTGTTTTACGATCAACCGCGTCTGCAGCAGGTCGCCCTCGTTGGCGGCGCCGTCGCCTTCGCGCTGGCGCTCATCACCCTCGGCGCAAGTTGGGCGCTCGGGCGCGCGCCGCGCACGCGGCGTGTCGTGGTGCTGCACGTGCTCGCGGCCGCAACGGTTACAGCGCTCGCGGCGCCCGTTGCACTGAACGAATTGCTGGCGCTCGCGGCCTCAGCCAGCTCGACCCTTGACGCAGGCCTGTCGCTCGCGGTTGTGCCGCTTGCGCTTGTGATGGGTCTGCCGATGGCGCTTGTTTCAGGCGTGGTGTTTTCTTTTGTCGCACTCGCGCGCCAGCCGTCGGACGGCGAACTGCAGGACGCCGGCGTGCTGCACCCACATGACGTGCAGCCCTTTCGCTAGCGCGCCCACATGCGCAACAGGTTCGAGATGGATTTGTCGAGCGGCAGCAAGTCTTGGCGCGGCGCGCCCGCCTGAGCCAAGCGGTCGCGGGCAACGGAAAGATCGAAC
>CAZHWA010000376.1:0-3162 GCA_964536175.1 uncultured Terricaulis sp.
CGGCGACGTGAAACACCGGTCCGATATTCGCCTGGGGATGATCCAGCCCGGCGAGCAAACGCTTCAGCCGCGCCAAATCGAACGCTTTTCCGTGCCCGAACTCCGGGCCGAACAGGCGCTCGAAGGTCTGCAGCGCGCGGTCCACTCATCCCTCCCCTTCAGGGGAGGGTGTTGCGCGCAGCGCGACGGGCGGGGTGGTCGAACTGGCAAGCCCATCGCCATCCGCCCCACCCGTCGCGAAGCAAGCTTCGCGACACCCTCCCCTGAAGGGGAGGGATGCGGTGTTTGTCATGCAAGCTACTCCGCCGCCTTGGCGTGCGTTTCCTTTGGGGCTCTGCGCTTCTTCGCGGGCTTGGTCTCTTCCGCCTCGTCTTCCGCCGTCGCAAACCGCGTCAGCTCGAACATTTCCCCGCCTTCGCCTTCGGCCACGGCGCGCTTGTGCATCAGCACAGACAAGAGCGTCGCCAAGGTCGCCTTCAGCTGGCGGCGGTCAACCACCATGTCGACCATACCTTTGTCGAGCAGATATTCGGCGCGCTGGAAGCCTTCGGGCAGCTTCTGGCGAATGGTTTGCTCGATTACGCGCGGCCCGGCAAAACCAATGAGCGCCCCCGGCTCGGCGATGTGGATGTCGCCCAGCATGGCGTAGCTCGCGGTGACGCCGCCCGTCGTGGGATCTGCGAGCACGACGATGTAGGGCAGGTGCGCTTCATGCAGCGACTGGATCGCCAGCGTTGTGCGCGGCATCTGCATGAGGGACATGATGCCCTCCTGCATGCGCGCGCCGCCGGAGGACGTGACGACGATCAACGCCGCCTTCCGGCGCACTGCAGCTTCGGCCGCCGTGATGAAGGCTTCGCCGGCGGCCATGCCGAGCGAGCCGCCCATGAACTCAAAGTCCTGCACCAGCACGACCGCGTGTGCGCCGCCAATGCGTCCGTAGCCCGCGCCCATGCAGTCCTCGCGACCGACTTTGCTGCGCGCGCTCTTCAAACGATCGACGTACTTCTTGTCGTCCTTGAACTTCAGTGGATCGGCCGCGACCTTCGGCAGCGGAATGACTTGCCAAGCGGCGTCGTCGAACATCTGCTTGAAGCGCGCGTCCGGTCCAATGCGCATGTGAAAGCCCGAAGGCGTCACCCAGCACGAGGCTTCCAGCTCGGCGCGATAAATGAGGTCGCCGGAGACGGGATCTTTGACCCACAGATTGTCCGGCGTATCGCGCTTGGTCTCCTCGGCCTTCTTCTTGAGCCCCGGCCGCGTAAAGTTCGACAGCCAACTCATGCGCGTTGTCCTTCCACGTCCCGCCTGTCTCGCGCCCGGCGCACAGCTTCACTCAAAAGCCGCACCCGGCGCAAGACGCGATCGCCCGCTTCGTGGGCCGTTCCCGCACCGATCTCATCCACAAATGCAGAGCCAATCACCACGGCATCCGCCGTTTCTGCAATGGCGCGAGCCGCCTCGGGCTCGCGCACGCCAAATCCGACCGCGATAGGCAAATCCGTGGCACGTCTCAGGCGTTCCATCGCGTCGCGCACCGCGCCCGCGTCTGCAGCATTGGCGCCGGTGACCCCGGCGACCGAGACATAGTAGAGGAACCCGGAGGCCCCTTCGAGCACCTTGGTTAAACGGTTAGCGTCGGTCGTCGGCGTGGCGAGGCGAATGACGGAGAGGTCGTGCTTGGCGAACGCCGCGCGCAGCGCGTCATCCTCCTCCGGCGGCAGATCGACGACGATGGCGCCATCGGCGCCGGACTCATGCATCGCTTGCGCAAACGCTTCGTAGCCCATGCTCTCAATCGGATTAGCGTAGCCCATCAGGATGAGCGGCGTGTCTTTGTCCTGCTCGCGAAACCGCCGCACCAGTTCCATCGTGTTGCGCAGCGACCCGCCCGCCTTCAGCGCACGCTGCCCCGCACGCTGCACGCTCGGCCCGTCCGCCATAGGATCCGAAAACGGAAAGCCAAGTTCGATCACATCCGCGCCCGCCGCCGACAAGCCGGCCAGTATCTGCGCGCACGTCTCATGATCCGGATCGGACGCCATGACGTACGCCACAAGCCCTGCGCGCCCTTCGCGGCGGAGCGCCGCGAAACGAGTACCTATGCGTGTGCTCACGAGCGGCTGTCGCATCGCGGCGCGCGTTCCAGCACGAACCAGAGCACGGTCGTGCTCGATTGCGCCTCGCCGGGCGGGAAATCGCTGGGGAAAAGATTGAGCACCACTTGGCAATTGTTCTCGTCGCTACGCACCGCCGTCATGCCGCCCTCGATGTAATCGCCCTGGCGCCAGCCGAGGCGTCCCAACTGCGCCAGATATTCAGCGCCGATCAGTCCCGCGCCGAACCGCGGCATGGTCACGCAAGCGAGCTCGAAGCGGGCCGTATCGCTGATAGTCTCCGGATACTGGCAGTCTTGCGGCACGCTCGATCCATCGACCACTTCGAGATTGATGGAATCCGGCAGCAGTGTTTCCGCGGCAGGTTCTTCCTGTTGAGGGGCGGACTCCTCCTGGGCGTGCGCGGGCGCGGCGAACACGAGCGCGGCGCAAAGCGCGGCGGCGACATATCGTTTGATCACAGATCTACTCCTAATGCCGCCGCCACGGTGAACACGTCCTTGTCCCCCCGCCCGCATAGATTCAAGACAATCAGCCCTTCCTTGCCGATCTTCCGCGCCACATCGCCGACGCGCGCCAGCGCGTGCGATGGTTCCAACGCCGGCAGGATGCCTTCAAGCCGCGCGCACAGTTGAAATGCAGCCAGCGCTTCCTGGTCGGTCGCCGAAAGGTACTGCGCGCGGCCGATATCGTGCAGATAGGCGTGCTCCGGCCCGACGCCGGGATAATCCAAACCGGCGCTGATCGAATGGCCTTCGAGAATCTGCCCGTCCGCGTTCTGCAGCAGGTAGGTGCGGTTGCCGTGTAACACGCCGGAACGTCCGCCATTGATCGCCGCGCTATGTTCAAAGCGATCGTCGATGCCGCGCCCCCCCGCTTCAACGCCGATGAGCCGCACGCTCTCGTCGTCAATGAACGGATGAAACAGCCCGATGGCATTCGAGCCGCCGCCGATGCAGGCCATCACCGCGTCCGGCAGCCGCCCTTCGCGTTCCAGAATCTGCGCTCGCGCTTCGCGGCCGATTACGCTCTGGAAATCCCGCAC
>CAZHWA010000377.1:0-3157 GCA_964536175.1 uncultured Terricaulis sp.
GGCGCGGCCAAGCCGCCGTTTCCGCGCGCGGCGACCAGCCAGAAGTGCGTACGCGCCGGCGGCAAGCACAACGACCTCGACAATGTGGGCTATACCGCACGGCATCACACGTTTTTCGAGATGCTCGGCAACTTCTCGTTCGGCGACTATTTCAAGGACGCCGCCATCGCGCATGCCTGGACGCTGCTGACCAAGGATTTCGGGCTGCCGAAGGAAAAGCTGCTGGTTACGGTCTATCATGACGACGACGAGGCCGCGGCGCTATGGAGAAAAGTGGCGGGGCTCGGCGAGGACAAGATCATCCGCATCGCCACAGCCGACAATTTCTGGTCGATGGGCGATACTGGGCCCTGCGGTCCGTGCTCTGAGATCTTTTACGATCATGGCCCGGAGATCGCCGGCGGTCCGCCCGGCAGCGCCGATCAGGATGGCGATCGCTTCATAGAGATCTGGAATTTGGTGTTCATGCAGTTCGAGCAGTTCGAAGACGGCCGCCGCGTGCCGTTGCCGAAGCCCTCTATCGACACCGGCGCCGGGCTCGAACGCGTGGCCGCGGTGCTGCAGGGCGTGCACTCGAATTATGAGATCGATCTCTTCCAGGCGCTGATCGCCGCTTCGGTCGAGCTGACGGGGGTGAAGGCCGACGGCGAACGAGCCGCGAGCCACCGGGTGATCGCCGACCATTTGCGCGCGTCGTCGTTCCTGATCGCGGACGGTGTGACGCCGGCCAACGAGGGACGCGGCTACGTGCTGCGCCGGATCATGCGCCGCGCCATGCGCCACGCGCATATTCTGGGCGCCAAGGAGCCGCTGATGCATCGCCTGGCGCCGGCGCTGATCGCGGAAATGGGCGAGGCCTACCCCGAACTCAAGCGCGCCAAGCCGGCAATCGAAGCCCAGCTCCACGAAGAGGAAGAGCGTTTCCGGCGCACGCTGGCGAACGGTCTCAAGCTGCTCGATGACGAACTGGCGGCGCTGAAGAAGGGCCAAAAGCTGGCCGGCGAGACTGCGTTCAAGCTCTACGACACGTTCGGCTTTCCGCTCGATCTGACACAGGACATCTTGCGCGGGCGCGGGCTGGAGGTGGATGTCGCGGGGTTTGACACGGCGATGGAGCGCCAGCGCGAGAAGGGCCGCGAGAGCTGGCAGGGCGCCGACGGCGCCGACAACCCGGCGATCTGGCATTCCATTCTCGAGCGCACGCGCGGCAACGAGTTTCTCGGTTACGGGGCCGAAGAGGGCCAGGGCGCGCTCATGGCGATTGTTGCGGGCGGCGCCGAGCAGCACGAGCTGCGCGACGGCGTTTCAGCAGCACTCGTGTTCGACCGCACGCCCTTCTATGCCGAAAGCGGCGGTCAGGCTGGCGACAGGGGGGTCATCCGTTTCGCGAACGGGGCCGAGTTCGTTGTCGAGGATACCCAAAAGCGGGCCGGCGCGCTGCATGCGCACATCGGCCGCCTGGTCAAAGGCGCCGTCCAGGTCGGCGACAAGGCCGCGTTGGAGATCGATCACGCACGCCGGCAGGCGATCCGCGCCAACCACTCGGCCACGCACCTCCTGCATGCGGCGCTGCGCAATGTGCTCGGCCCGCACGTAACGCAAAAGGGATCTCTGGTGGAGGCCGATTATTTCCGCTTCGACTTCAGCCACGGGCAGGCGATGACGCCCGAAGAGATCGGCCGCGTCGAAGACGAAGTGAATGCGGTGATCCGGCAAAACGCCGAGGGCGTGATCAAAGAGATGGCGCCGCAAAAGGCGATCGAAGAAGGCGCGCTGGCTTTATTCGGCGAGAAGTACGGCGACACGGTGCGCGTGCTGCGGCTCGGCGATTCGCTGAAGCAGGAGGGCAAGCCCTATTCGGTCGAACTGTGCGGCGGCACCCATGTGAGGCGCACGGGCGATATCGCCGTGTTTGCGATCCTCTCCGAAGGCGGCGTGGCGGCCGGCGTCCGGCGTATCGAAGCCGCGACCGGCGCAGCGGCGCTGGCGCACCTGAAGGCGCAGGCGGCGTTGGCGAAAGCGATTGCGCACAATTTGAAGTCGCCGCTGTCGGAAGTGACAGATCGCGTGAGCCAGCTTGCAGACGAACGGCGGAAGCTGGAGCGCGAACTGGCGGAAACGAAAAAGAAGCTGGCGCTCGCCGGCGGCGGGGGACAAGCCGCGCCGGCAGGGCCCGAACAGGTGGCGGGCGTCGCCGTGCTGGCGCGCGTGCTCGAAGGCGTGCCGGCCAAAGAGCTGCGCGGCCTGGTCGATGAAGGCAAGAAGACGATCGGCTCGGGCGTCATCGCTTATGTCGGCGTCGAAGGCGGCAAGGCCGCGCTGGCGGTGGGCGTGACAGACGATCTCAAGGCCAAGGTGAACGCGGTCGATCTGGTGAAAGCGGGCGTCGCAGCGGTGGGCGGGCAAGGCGGGGGCGGCCGGCCCGACATGGCGCAAGGCGGCGGCCCCGATGGCGGGGCCGCGCCGAAAGCGCTCGAGGCGATCCGCGCGGCGCTCGAAGGCGCGCTGGCGGCGTGAGCGCGATCACCTATCGCGACGCAGCCGAAAGCGATGCAGCCGCGCTCGCCGCTTTTGCGCGCGCGACCTGGCTCGAGACGTTCGGGCATCTGCCGTATCCGCCGGACGATCTGCGGTCGTACCTTGCCGAGAAGTACAGCGAAGCGAAACAGCGCGAAGAGATTGCCGACCCAGGTCTGCGCTATCGGCTGGCGCTGCGCGAAGGCGAGATCGTCGGCTATTGCCTGATGGGCTTTCTGGATCTGCCGGTCGAGGATGCGCATGGGCTCGAGCTGTGGCGGCTCTATGTGGACGAGGCCGTCAAGGGCGCAGGCGTTGCAGCGGCGCTGATGGACGACTGCATCGCCTGGGCGCGTGGACGCGGCGCCAACACGCTGTGGCTCAGCGTCTGGGAGGATAATCACCGCGCGCAGCGCTTCTATCGCCGCTACGGCTTCGAACATCACGGCGAGTGGCAATTCATGGTCGGCAATTGGGCCGATCGCGATTTGCTCTGGCGCTTGGCGCTCTAGGGCGCGGTATGGCGCAGCGATGAGAAAAGCCGGCGTCGCCACCCTCAAGATTCTCGCTTTTCTCGGATTGTGGGCGGTGCTGACCGCGGCGGTGGTGTTGAGCGCCGTCGCCGGCGCGGGCGAGGATT
>CAZHWA010000378.1:0-3155 GCA_964536175.1 uncultured Terricaulis sp.
CCGTCCGCGCCCGCGTCCGCCGGCGCCGCCGCCGGAGCCCGCGCCGCCTCCGGTCGTCGTCGAAGAGGGCCCGGAGACCGTCACGCTGTCAGATTCATTTTTCGCCGGCGGCGGCGGCGTCGGCGCCGATGTCGCGGCGGGCGCTTATTCAAGCAGCATTGTGATCGTCCGCGGCGGCTCGGCCCACGCATCGGCGTTTGCCTTCGCCTCGGCGCGTGCGCGTGCGGGCGTCGGCGGTCACCTCGGCCGGCGCGGCGGGCGCGGCCATGGCTGTGGCTGTCGGTAAGCGTTCGTAACCAAACCACAACGAGCTAGGGCGCAAGGATTTGCCCGCTTCGGCGAATGGGCGTAGACGCCCGCGCCGGGAAGAGGGCCAGGCGGCCGGCAAGGGGATATCGATCATGGCGCAGGCCCCGGCCGAGGCGCCTCAGCCCAGCCCGTCCAACGGCGCCGATGCGGCCGGCGCGCAGGTGCGCGATCGTCACCACGGCAGCTTCTGGGTGCTGCTGCTCGGCTCGATCGGAGTCGTTTACGGCGATATCGGCACCAGTCCGCTCTACGCGTTGCGCGAGTGTCTGCGCATCGTCACCGGCGATTATGTGCGCGCCCCCGAACGCGCCGAAGTCATCGGCGTCGTCTCGCTCATCTTCTGGGCGCTAATCCTCGTCGTCACCGTCAAGTCGGTGTTCCTGCTCTTGCGCTTCGACAACAAGGGCGAAGGCGGAACGCTCTCGCTGATGGCGCTGGTGCGCCGTGCATTCACCCAGCGCACTGGCCTGCTCCTGGGCATCGGCATGCTGGGCGCGGCGCTGTTCTACGCCGACGCCATGATCACACCGGCCATTTCGGTCATCTCCGCGGTGGAAGGCTTGCGCGCCGTTCCGGGCGTTGGGACCTACCTCGATCCATGGGTTCTGCTGATCAGCGTCATCATCCTGATCTTGCTCTTTATCGTGCAAAGCCGCGGAACCGCGCGCATCGGGGCGCTGTTCGGGCCGATCACGCTGGCGTGGTTTGTCACGAGGGCCGCGCTCGGCGTCCATCACATCCGCGACGACATCGCCATTCTAGAAGCGCTGTCGCCGCTCCCCGCGCTGAGCTTCATGGCGAGCCACCTCGGCCTGGGGTTTGTGGTGCTCGGCGCGGTGTTTCTCGCTGTCACCGGCGCGGAGGCGCTCTACGCCGACATGGGTCACTTCGGTCGCAAGCCGATCAGCCGCGCCTGGATCTTCGTTGTGCTGCCATGTCTGACGCTCAACTATCTCGGCCAAGGGGCATTGGCGCTGTCCCACCCGGAACGCGCCACCATCGAAAACCTGTTCTTCATGCTGCCGCCGGATTGGCTGAAGCTGCCGGTCGTGCTGCTGGCGACGATGGCGACGGTGATCGCCAGTCAGGCCGTCATCACCGGCGCGTATTCGATCACGCAACAGGCGATCCAGCTCGGCATTTTTCCGCGCATGGAAATCCGTCGCACATCCGAAACCCAGGCCGGTCAGATCTACATGCCGCAGGTGACATGGATGATGTTGTCCGGCGTGCTGATCCTGGCGCTGGCGTTCGGATCGTCGAGCCGACTGGCCTCTGCCTACGGCATCGCCGTTTCGGGCGAAATGGTCGTGTCGACCATCCTCATGTTCCTGGCCATTTGGAAGCTTTGGAAAAAGCCGGTTTGGCTCGCCGCGCTCATCTGCGTCCCGTTCCTGCTGATCGAACTGACCTTCTTTTCGTCCAACATGTTGAAAGTCTGGAGTGGGGGGTTCGTGCCGCTGCTGGTGGCGGCGGGTCTGGTCGTCGTCATGTGGACCTGGGTGCGCGGGACGCGCATTCTCAGCGAAGTGGTGCGGCGCGACGAGCCGCTGGCAAAGCTCTTCGAGACGCTCTCTCATCATCCGCCGCATCGCGTCCGCGGCGCGGCAATATTTCTGACGGGCGATCCCGATACGGCCCCCGCCGCGCTGATGCATAACCTCAAGCACAATCAGGTGTTGCACGAGCAGATTATCATCCTGACGGTGCGCACACTGCCGACGCCGCGTGCGCCGGAAGGCGAGCGCATCAAGGTCGAAGATTTCATGCCCGATGTAAGAAGGGTTACGCTATCGTTCGGCTTCATGGAAACGCCAAACGTCGTGAAGGCGCTGACAGACGCCCGCAAGCAGGGCCTCAAGTTCGACATCATGAAAACCAGCTTCTTCCTGTCGCGCCGCACCATCGTGCCGAGCGAGAAGTCCGGCATGCCGCTTTGGCAGGATCATCTGTTCATTTTCCTTGCGCGCAACGCCACCAACGCCACGGACTTCTTCCATATCCCGAGCGGGCGCGCCGTCGAATTGGGCCATCAGGTGATGGTCTGAGCGTGCACCGGGCGCTGGGTCCTGTTAGCATCGCCGTCCGGGAGGGAAGGCAATGAACTGGACCAAAATCCTGTTGGCGCTGCTCATCGGCGCGATCGTTGGCGCTCTTATGGGTCTGCTGGCCAATATCTATGATTTCCCGATAGCCGTTGCGGGTGGCGTTGCCGGCGGCGTGGCGGCCGGCGCGATAGCTATGATGCGGCCCAAAAAGGACGTCTAGCGGCGATAGAGGAAATCGCTGGGCAAACCCATGCGTTGACAGGCTTGCGCCGGCGGGGCGTTCTCGATCAGCAGGCGGTCGGTGGCTGCGCCTATGGCGCGCAGAGCCGCTGCGCCGCCAATGCGAAGGCCATGGCGCGCGTCAAGCCCTAGGATATCGCGCGCCCACGGCGGCGTTAGTTCCACGGCGGCCCGCACCATCAGCCTGCGCAGCGCGGTCGAGGGCAGGATCGGCGCACTGCGCACGATCTCCAAAAAGTCGAACACGATATCGGAGCGTTCAAGCGTCGGCCGCATCACGTCGAACAGGCGCGCCATCTCAGCGCTTGACCGCGGAGCGCCGCGCGCGCCGTAAAGCGCGGCCGCCTCGTAGCCGTCGGCATAGGCTCGGTCGAGTTGCGCCGAGCTGAGCGGCTGCACGAACCGGTGATAGGCTTCGAAAAAGCCGTAGCTCGCCGTGGCCTGCACCCAGTTGAGCAGCTCCTCGTCATTGGCGCGATAATGCGTCCCGGCTGGCGTCATCCCCTGGATGCGGTCGTGTGCACGCACGACGCCTGCGATCATCGCCCGCGCCTTCTC
>CAZHWA010000379.1:0-3146 GCA_964536175.1 uncultured Terricaulis sp.
TGTGCGTGTCGTTGCGCGCATAGGTGTAATCGAACTGCCAGTCCCAACCGCCGACCTCGCCCATCAGCCCGGCTGCGGCGCGATAATAGTCCCGTTCGTTCAGGATCTGGCGCGGTCCGACTTCGAGCATGCGCCGAGCCAGCCGGAAAGTTGCGATGCCGTCGCCGTCGAGATCGAAATTGTCGATCAGGAACTGGCGCGATTGCGCGGTGAAGAAGTCGGCGCCGACCGGCGCATTGAGGATGCCGACGAAAGGCGATGGCGCCAATTGTTGCGCGGAGCGCGGGCCCGCATACATGAGTTCAAGATCGAGTTCGAGATCGGGCGCCAATTCGAACCGGGCGAGAGCGCCGTAGCTCCAGCGCTTGAGCGGAATCTGCAAATAATTGTCCGGCGCGAAATTGTAGAAATCGACGTCAGGATCGAGCGGCCGCAGCGAACCGTCGGCATTGAAAATGTGGGCGGGCAAAAGCACCCCGCCCACGACAGAAGGCGGGATGCTGCCGTTCGGGCCGTTGAGCGAGCCGCCGGGAAACAGCTCTCCCGTCGACAGATCGTCGAAAATGGATTCCTGCGAGAAAGCGCGATCTCCTCCTAGCACTGGATCGCGTTCGAGATAGTCGGCGTAAAGCATGAGGTGCGCACGGCCGTTTAGGCCGGACATGCCCCACACGGCGCTCGCGTTGAATACGTCGCCGTCGCCGGCGCCAAAGGTGTCGAATTGCGTGGCGAGGTCGACGCCTTCGAAATCGGAGCGCGTGATGAAATTGACAACGCCGGCCACCGCTTCGGAGCCATAAACGGCGCTGGTTCCGCCGGTCACGACCTCAATGCGGTCGAGCAGCGCCGCAGGCAGCGCATTGAGATCGGCGATTCCATCCACGCCGGCAGGCGCCATCCGACGCCCGTTGATCAAGGTCAGCGTGCGGCCTGCCCCGAGCCCGCGCAGATTGATGCGCGCGGTGCCATCGCCTGGGTTGTTCGCCGTGCGCGAGAAATCCGGGCTCACTTGCGGCAGCGTGTTGAGGAAGTCCTCGGTCTGCACCGCGCCGTGAGCGGCGATGTATTCGGCGGAGAAACTCGCCACTGGGCTGGCCGAGCTGAGGTCGGGACGGGGAATGCGCGTGCCGGTGACGACGATTGCAACGTCTGTTTCGGATTCGGGCTCTTGGGCATGAGCAATGCCGCCAAAGCCGCCGGCCGCCGCGGTCATGGCCAGAGCGAAACGCCACCCTCGTCGGCGCGAGGTCCGCATACCTACTTCCCCGCATTCATCTAACCGTGGGCGGCGAACGCTGACAAGCGACTGCGCCACACAGCCTCCGGAGAATCGCAGCGCTATCTTTCGCCTGGCGCAGCCAGCAGCCGCGCCGCTTCTGCTTCGCACTCGTAGGGCAGATCGTCGGCGCGGCAGAAGTCCGGCCAGCGGCCGGTCTCGCGCCAGTATTCGATGAGGCCGGTGTCGCGGATCAGCGATAGGAAGCGCGGATCGCGTCGCAGATTGGTCCAAGGCGGCAGAAAAAAACTGGTCGGCAAGAACGCCGGATCGGCCAAGACCGGGCTAATAACGTCGATGGCGCCATCGACGTCGCCTGCATAAGCGAGCGCGGCGGCAACAGGCACACGGCCGGCCCGGCCAGGAATCAGCGAGCGGAGACCATGCGCCGCGGCCAGTACGCGAGCAGGATCGCCGGAGCGTCGCGCTGCGAGAAAGGCGCGCCAGCGCGACTCCGCCGCCGGCTCGAACGGGACAGGACCGCGGTCGTCCAGCATGCGCAGCGCGCGCGCGGGATCGCCGACAAAGGTCGCATTCCAGAAGCGGCCCAACCAGGCGTCGGGCGCGTTCGGCCAAATACGATAAAGCCGTTCGTGAAGTTCGGCCGAACCGCTTATGTCGTCTAGCGCACTGAGCGCGGGCGTCATCATCGCCCAATAGTCGGCGTTCAGCGGCTCGAGCGCCACAGCGCGCCGAGCCGCTGCGAGCGCATCTTGGTTGCGGCCGATATCGAGGTAAAAGCCGGCCTGCTCGGCATGAGCGGCGGCAAGGTTCGGCTCGATCTCAAGAGCGCGATCGATCAACGCCTGACGGCGACGCAAGTCGCGCGGCGGCAACAAACTCGCTTCGATCAAATACGGCTCGGCATTTGACGGATCGAGTCGCCGCGCTGTTTCGGCCGCGTGCTCAGCTTCTGCCTTGAACTGCTCGCTTTCCTCACCGGATGTCCATGAGGCAAGCGTGGCCGCGGATGCGCCGCGCATGGACCAACCGCGAGAGAAACGGGGCGCCCGCTCGGTGACTTGACGCAAGACCTGCTGCGTCTCTTCGGGATTGCTGTAGATGTCGTCCATCCCGTCGCAAGCGCGCAGAAACACGCCGAGGGTCGCAGTATCGATTCGCCGTGCGCCATCGCGCACGCCCAGCAAGGCGCAGCGCAACACGTGCGTTACATCGGCGGCGACCTGCTCCTGCATGTAGGTCTGTTCGGCGGCGCTGCGGCGATATTCGCTCGACCAGACAACCACATTGCCGCGAAGGTCGATCAGACGCGCTGTCACATGCACCTCGGCGCCATCCGGCCGCACGGTGCCGTCGAGGATGAACGCTGCCCCGGTTGCAGCGGCCGCGGCGATGCGGTCTGCATCGGCCGCGGCCGTCGTGTGCGCCGCCTGGAGGTCGTTCGTGCTCATGGCGCCCATGAGCCGGTCGGCCAGGCCGGCCGTGAACCCCTGCAAGTTCGCTTCGAGCGCTCTGAATTCCAAGACGGCGATGGCCTGCGAGGGCGATCGCAGCAGCGCTTGTGCGCCGAACCAGAGCAACACGGCGAGCACGGCCGCCCCGGCGCCGGCAGCGGCCCACACCCAAGGCTTCGGCCGTGGCCGCTTCCAGGGCGAGCCCAGGCTGAACACCTCGATGCGGCCCTGCATCTTGTCGAGGCGCACAGCGCCGCCGCGGGTCAGCCGCGCTACGACGTCATCGTCGAGCTCGCGCCGCACCTCGCCGGAAACCAGGATGTTGCCCGGCTGCGCCATCTGCATCAGCCGCGCCGCGACATTGACGCCCTGACCCAACAGGTCGCGGGTCGGCGTTTCATGGACTTCGCCGACATGCACGCCGATGCGCAGCGGCACGCGATCCACGGCCTGCA
>CAZHWA010000380.1:0-3142 GCA_964536175.1 uncultured Terricaulis sp.
TTCGAGATCGACCGTCGCGACCGTGACGCCACCGACGCGTTGCTCCTTCAGTTCGCCACGCCATTCCGGCGTGGATTCCCCGCTCCAGCCGAACCAGATGCCGCTGTACTCGCGCAGCGCCGCCGAAACGGCCATCGAAAGACCGCCCTGGCTCGCGCCAGTTTCCGCCTGCTTCGCAGTTACGCGATTGGAGACGACGATCAGTCGGCTCATCGCACTGTGCTCCACGGTTCCGAAAGCATCACCGCGCAATTGATCAGACCGGCAAGCGAATAGGTCTGTGGGTAATTGCCCCACGGCTCGCCTGTGTTGAAGTCGCAATCCTCCGACAAGAGGCCGGCAGAGGTGCGACGCGACAGCATCTCCTCGAACAATTCGCGTGCTTCGCCCTTGCGCCCGAGGAGCGCAAGCGCCTCAATATACCAAAAGGTGCAGAAATTGAACGCCGTCTCGGGCAAACCGAAATCGTCCTTATCCGAATAGCGCAACAGATATTGGCCGCGCCGCAATTCCTTCTCGAGCGCCGTGAACGTCGCTAAGAAGCGCTTGTCATCGGGTGCGATAAAACGTGTATCGACGAGCTGCAAGAGGCTCGCGTCCATCTCCGAGCCGTCGAGGCTGCCGGCAAAACGTCCGAGCTCGGCGTTCCAAGCGCGCCGAGAGATCGTGCTCCGGATTTCTTCCGCGCGGTCGCGCCAGTACCGGCAGCGATCATCGAGACCAAGCCGAAGCGCGGCCTTGGCGAGCCGATCGCATGCGGCCCAACACATCACCGTCGAATAGGTGTGGACCGCCGCGCGCGTACGGAACTCCCAGAGCCCCGCATCTGGCGTCAAGTACACCGTGTACGCCCGCTCGCCGACTGTTTCCAGCTTTCGGAAGTCGTCCAGCCCGGGCGGTCGAATAAGCCGTTCGTCGAAAAACGCCTGGATGGTCGAAAGCACGATCTGGCCATAGACATCGTGCTGATGATGCTCGTGCGCCTGATTGCCGGCACGCACCGGACCCATGCCGCGATAGCCCGGCAGCGACGTCACGATAATTTCGTCGAGAATTGGCTCGGCGCCTACGCCGAACACGGGCTGAATGCGCCCTTCGGGATGCGCGTCAACGATATTGCGCAGGTAGGTGAGGTAACCTTCCAGAATATCGACAGCGCCTATACGATTGAGGGCCTGCACCGTGTAATAAGCATCGCGCAGCCAGCAAAAGCGATAATCCCAGTTGCGTCCCGAGTTGGGCGCTTCCGGTATCGACGTCGTCAGCGCCGCGACAATGGCGCCTGTTTCTTCGTACACACACAGTTTCAGAGCGATTGCGGCGCGGATCACAGCGGTTTGCCATTCCTGGGGCGTTGCGATCATCCGCACCCAACGCCACCAGTACGCACGGGTCTTCTCGTACATGCCGCGCAGGACGTCGCGGATATCGTCGTTGAAGGGTTCGTCCGGCCCAAGATAAAAGAAGTGCTCAGTCTCCAGCCGCCACTCGCGAGCATGGATGATATGCGAGATCGGCGCGGTCGTCGACAGCCGTAGCGTCATCGCCGCCAGGAAACGGATGTGGTTGGTGCCGGACGTGCGCTCGGCCGCGTGCGCGCCCCAATCGATCGCCGGCGTCAGCCGAACCCGTATGCGCGGCGCCCCGGCGACCGGTCGCACGATGCGCACGAACGCCGCCGGGCGAAACATGCGATCGTAACGCCGGTATCGCGGGCAGAAGTCGATGATCTCGACAGCTCCGCCGTGGGCGTCGGTCAGCGTCGTGATGAGGATAGGTGTGTTACGTTCGTAACGTTGCTCAGCTTTGACCTGGTCGACGAGGTCGATGGCCCAAATGCCCCTCTGATCCTCGCCTGCATCGCGGCCCGACAACAGGGCGCAGAACGTCGGGTCGCCATCGACGCGAGGAACGCATCCCCATACATAGCGACCGTTGCGGTCGACGAGGGCGCTTATCGAACAATTTCCGATCGGCGCCAGATCGAGGGTCGCGCTCATGGCCGGGCGACTTCAAGCGAGGCCGCCAGCCAGTCGCGTACTGCCGCCGGGGAATCGAGGCGATAGGCAGCCGAACTGGTGCGGCTTTCACCGACGCGGATGGCAAAGCCGCCCGCCCGCGCCGCGGCGGCGAACGCATCCTCGTCGGTCACATCGTCGCCAACGGCGACAGGTTTTCGTCCGGCGAACGGGGTGGCGCGCATGAACGCTTCAACCGCGTCGCCTTTTGTGTGTGCGCCGGCCACGATCTCGATCACCATCTTCCCGGGCAATGTCCGCAGGCGATGCCGCGCCGCGATCTGGGAAGCGTAAGCGCGCACGTCCTGTTCGATCTCCGGCGCGTGCCGATAATGAAGCGCCACGCTGGCTCCCTTTTCCTCCAGGCGAACGTCCAAGAGTCCGGCGTCAACCGTCTGACGAACCTCTTCGAGCGCCGCCTCCACCTCCGAGGACGCCTCCCGATCGCGTTCAAGGGCGCCGTTGATGCGGTGTTCGAGCCCATGCACCCCAGCAATATTGGCGATCGCTCCGCCGAGGATGCGATCGGCATCGGCAACGGTTCTTCCCGTGATCAGCGCGACCGCCCCGTTCGCGGCCGCGCACACGCGCGCCAACAATGCGCGTAAAGCGTCTCCCGCCACCACATCGTCGGGATGCTCCTCGATGTCCACCAAAGTGCCATCGAGATCGAGAAACAACGCGTGCCGATGGCTGTCGAAGAGCGGCGGGGCCGCCGACGACGCAGTCCCCGGCGCGAGAACGGAGCCGTGCATGATGAAGCTTAGCTAATTTCTTGCAGCACGTTCGGCAACGCATCGCCGAACAATCGGGTTCCCTCTACTGGGAATCAGTGGATAGCGTGAGGCTGTGCGCCCCGCAAAACGCGGAATCCGCGGCTGAATCGGGGCGAACACATGCTGAGTGCGCATGGCGCCGCTTTGTTGCACGCTGAGCGCTTTCGCACCCGCCCGGAAGTCAGGTCTAGTGGTGCTCTAATTGCTGTCGGATATGCTCAATTTCTTCCTTCAGTTTCAGCTTCTGGCGTTTCATCGCCGAGAGTCTGGCGCTGTCCACGTACGGCCGCTTGGCCTCGTTTTGAATGATGATGTCCAGATCCCGATGCCGGGCGTCGAGTTCGCGTA
>CAZHWA010000381.1:0-3137 GCA_964536175.1 uncultured Terricaulis sp.
CGCGGCGCGGGTGATGGCGCTGGTCCGCCAGATGCGCGGCGGGCGCGATTACGACCCTGAGTGGTTCAAACGCCAGCGAGGCGATGGCCCGTACGCACGGCTGCTTGCGGACCGGCTGGCGGCCGCGTGCCGGCGCTTTGGATTGGATAAGCCCAGGTTGGAACTGGACCACTCCCAGTTTCGTCCTCCCATCGTGGCGGGAGGTCAGCAGGACCTGTTCGCTGCCGATTGATCCTGCGGCGTTGGCGCGGCCCGCTTGGGCGCGCTAAGACAAAATGTTTGGGGAGCGGAGGATCGACTAATGCGCATTGGTGGCCAGCGCCGTTCGACCAATTTTGAGGACCGCGGACGCGGGGTGGGCGGAGGCGGCGGCGGCCTCCCGGCTGGCGCGCTGCTCGGCGCTGTGATGCGCATGTTCGGGCTCCGGGGCGTCATCCTCATCGGCATCGTGCTGTTGGGCTTCTACTTCCTCGCGCCCGCCTCGATGCGGAGCATGGTGTTCAGCGGCGGCGGAGGCGGCGGCGTGCAGACGTCAGGCAGCGTCTGCGAAGGCGCGAATGCGGAAGCATGCGATTTCTCGCGGGCCATTCTCGGCTCCACCGAGGATGTTTGGCGCACGCAGTTCCAGCAGGGGCGGCTGCCCAATTATGGCGTGCAGCCTGGCGCCTACAGCGAGCCGCGGCTGGTCGTTTATGCTGACAACGTCGAGACTGGATGCGGCGTTGCGCCTTCTTCGGTCGGGCCGTTCTACTGCCCGCAGGACAGAAACCTCTACATCGACCCGAGCTTCTATCAGGTCATGGCCACGCGCCTGAATGCGCCCGGCGATTTCGCGCAGGCTTACGTCATCGCGCACGAAGTCGCGCACCACGTGCAGAACTTGATCGGCGCCATGGGCCGAGGCCTACCGGGTGAAACGCAAAACCAGACCTCGGTGCGCGTCGAGCTCCAAGCGGATTGCCTCGCTGGCGTCTGGGGGCACACGGCGACGGCATCGTTGGCCATCGACGAAGCCGACTTGCGCGAAGCGTTGAACGCCGCGCACTCGATCGGCGACGATACGCTGCAGCGGCAAAGCCAGGGCAGAGTGAATCCAAGCCAATTCTCACACGGCACCAGCGCGCAGCGCATGACGTGGTTCCGGCGCGGATTCGATTCCGGCGATGCGCGTCAGTGCGATACGTTCGCCGTGCCGAACTACAACCAGCTGTAGGGCCTTACGGCTCCCACTTCTCGGCTTGTTCGATCAGGAATTGCCTGAAGGCGGCGATGCGCTTGGAGCGTTTCAGATCGCTCGGGTAGATGAAATAGACCTCGAATGTTGGGCCCTCGAGCTCCGGGAGGACCTTAACAAGGTTCGGATCTTCGCGGGCCATGTAGTCGGGAACGCTGGCGATGCCGAAGCCGGAGCGTACTGCGCGCAGCATGCCGTAGACGTTGTTGATTTCGAGCAGCGGCTGGCGCGGCTTTGCGTCTTCGCGCCCGGCGCGCTGCGCCCAGTCGAGCTCACGCATCGGCGTCGGCACGCCGGCCTGATAGGCGATGATGCGATGATGATCGAGATCCTCGACGTTCTTCGGAGTGCCGTGACGCTTGAGATAGTCGGCTGAGGCGTAAAGACTGACGCGGACTTCGAGCAGTTTGCGTTGGATGAGATCCGCGTGCGTTGCGGCCCAAAGGCGTATCGCGCACTCGGCTTCGAGCTTCAGCAAGTCGTACTCGCGATCGTCCAGCAACAGCTGCACGCGCGTTTCGGGATAAGTGTCGGCGAAGTGCACAAGGCGCGGCGCAAGCCAAGTAGAACCGAAGGCCACCGGCGCGGTGACTTTGAGATCGCCGATGACCTTTTCGCGCGCATCCTTCAGCGTGGACTCCGCGATGACGGCGGCACTCGCCATTTCGCGCGTGAACTCGCGAAGCGCCATGCCCGGACCGGTGAGGAGGAGGCCGCGCGCGTGCCTCTGGAACAGGGGCACGCCCATGTCGTTTTCGAGCGCCGCGATCTGGCGGCTCACCGACGACTGGCTCACCCCCAGCTTTTCCGCCGCTGCGGTGAGGCTTCCCGTCTCCGCGGCGAAGTGGAAGGTCTTCAGCTTGTCCCAGTCCATGCGGCGTGCATCCCGCCGGCGCCCGCCTAGCGCCCGCTTGCGTTGCAATATTGCATAGCTCCGCGAACGGGTCGATAGAGGACGTCGAGGACGGAGAAAATGTTCGAACGTCTTCAGGACATTGCGCACATCCCGCTGTTCACCGTCGGCGGCTCGGCGGTGACCGTCGGCGGCCTAACCGCCGCGGCGGTGCTGACGACCCTTTTCATCCTGGCGGCTGGCGTCGCCGGCGCGGCGCTGCGTCGGCTGCGGGGGCGGACACGGGCGGGGAGCGCAGCCCTCTACGTCACAGAAAAGCTGCTGACCTACGGGCTCGTGCTGTTCGGGGTCGTGGCCGGGCTGTCGACTCTCGGGCTCAACCTTTCGTCCATCGCGGTGTTCGCAGGCGGCCTCGGCATCGGCTTGGGATTGGGCCTTCAGGGCATCGTGAAGGAGTTCGTGTCCGGGCTCGTCCTCATTTTCGATCGCGCCATTCATATCGGCGACTATGTCGAGATGCCCGACGGGACGCGCGGGATCGTGCAGGAGATCGGCCCGCGCGCCACGCGCATTCGGAACAATGACAACGTCTATCTGCTGATCCCGAACTCCAAGCTCATCGAAAACACGATGATCAATTGGACACTGCGAGGTGAGACGCGACGCATCCATGTCCCGTTTCAAGTGGCCATCGGCGCCGACAAGGAGAAAGTTCGCGAATGCGTGCTGGAGGCGGCGCGCGAAGTGCCGTTCACGTTGCCGGATACGGACCAGCGGCGCACTCAGGTCTGGCTCGTCGGCTATGGCGACAGCGCGCTCAAGTTCGAGCTGATCGTGTGGCCGACGTTGGAAGCGGTGAAGCGGCCGAAGGCGATGAACGCCGCCTACACGTGGGCGATCGACGACGCGCTGCGAAAGGCGGGCATCGAGATTCCGTATCCGCAACGCGACATCCGCCTGCGCACATTGTTCGGAGAGGAGGGCAAGGACGCGCTCGCTGCGCTCAGCCTCAAGAGCGCGCCGCACCCGGCGGAAGCCGCGCCCACGCCG
>CAZHWA010000382.1:0-3135 GCA_964536175.1 uncultured Terricaulis sp.
GGCGCGGCGAAGCTTGCCACGCCAATGCGGCCGACTTCGACGCCGGCCACGCGTAGTGCGCCGTCGCGTCCGATCGATGGGCTTTCGCCCTGCGGATCGAACACGATCGGCGCCCCCCCTGAGCTCAGGACAGCGCGACCCTCAGAGGTCACCAGCCGTCCTTCGCCAGTCAATGTGAACGCGCCATCGCGCGTATAAAGCGGCCCGTCTGGGCCCTCGACCATGAAGAAGCCCTGGCCTTCGATTGCGAGATCCAGCGGATTGCCCGTGATGGAGATCGGGCCTTGGCCCATGTCACGTGTGCGACCGATGTCGCGTACGAAGCGGATCGCCCTCGGATCGTCCTCGGCATGAGCGCGCGTGCCGTTCAACTCCTCGAATACAATCGCGTCAGCCTTGAAGCCTGCCGTGGCGACATTGGCGAGATTGTTGGCGGCCACATCCATGCGCCGTTGCAGCACGCGTTGCGTTTGCAGGCCGAGCATCAGGGCGTTATCCATCTTGATTAACGCTGCAAGCTCCGGGCCAGTAATTAACCGCTTGATTTCTCAAGGGCGAACAGCGGTGACATGGTGAAGGCGGACGACGTTTTCTGCCGCCTGCCAGGCAAGTTTTGCCGAGTCTGCACCAATCCTTAACCACGCCTTGCGCACCAAGGATCGGATTAACGCGCGGGCGATTCCCATGTTCGGCAAGGGCAAGAAAAAGAAGACGGACGAAGCGCTGGAAGCGGATGCCGAGGCCCAAGGCGCGGCGCCGCCGGCTGAAGGCGAAGCCGGGGAGGAAGCGGCGCCGGTCAAGAAGAAGCTGTCCGGCAAGAAGCTTGTCTTGTTTATCATCCTTCCCGCCGTGCTCGTGCTCGGCGGTGGGGGCGCCGCCGCCTATCTCCTTCTGTTCAACGGCAGCGGCGCCGAGCACCACGCCAGCACGAGTACGGGTCACGGTAAGACCAAGGGCGGTCATGGCGCGGCGCCGGTCGCGGAAGCCGTTCCGGGACCGAACGGAACCATGATCAGCTACGGCGAAGACGTCGTCTTCGTTGCGTTGCCGGAAATGCTTGTAAACATTACCGGACCCGACGGCAGGCCGGCCTATCTCAAGCTGCGCCTCACGCTCGAAGCGCCTGACGAGGCGGCGGTGGCGACGCTTACCGAACACGTTCCGCGCGTCACCGACCAGTTCAACGGCTTTCTGCGTGAATTGCGCACGGATGATCTTGCCGGTTCGGCCGGCGCATATCGCCTGCGCCTTGAGTTGCTGCGGCGCGTGAACCTGGTCATCGCGCCCGCCGAGATCAATGCAGTCCTGATCGAAGAAATGCTGGTGCAGTGATGAGCGCCGACGCGGCTGATACAGCCGAAGCCGAGAATAAGGACTGGCAGACGGAAGCCGATGCCGAAGCGGGCGCCGGAGACGGCGCAGAGCGCATTCTCAATCAGGACGAGATCGATAGTCTGCTGGGGTTCGGGCTGGAGGAGGAGGATCAAGGCGGGCGCACGGGGGTTCGCGCGATCATCAACTCAACGCTCATTTCCTACGAGCGCTTGCCGATGTTGGAGATCGTGTTCGACCGCTTGGTGCGGCTGATGACGACTAGCCTGCGCAACTTCACCTCTGAAAATGTGGAGGTGAGTCTCGACCAGATCAGCTCGATTCGTTTCGGCGACTACCTGAACTCGATCCCGCTGCCGGCCATCATTGCAGTGTTCCGTGCTGAGCAGCTCGACAATTTCGGCCTCGTCACCGTCGATTCCAGTCTCATTTACTCGATCGTAGATGTGCTTTTGGGCGGCCGGCGCGGCGCGCCTGCGACGCGCGTGGAAGGGCGGCCTTACACTACAATCGAACGTACCTTGGTCACGCGGATGATCGAGGTTGTGTTGAACGATGCGCGTCAGGCATTTGCACCATTGACCGATGTGAATTTCGCACTCGACCGTATCGAGACCAATCCGCGCTTCGCCGCCATAGCGCGCCCGCCCAACGCGGCGATCCTGGTCAAGCTTCGCCTTGACATGGAAGATCGCGGCGGGCGTCTGGAATTGCTGCTGCCCTACGCGACGCTGGAGCCCATCCGCAAAATGCTTCTGCAGCAATTCATGGGTGAGAAGTTCGGTCGCGACAACATCTGGGAAGGTCACCTCGCCAGCGAGCTGTGGAACACAAAGCTCGAGGTACGCGCCGTGCTCGATGAGTTATCGCAGCCGCTGCGCGCGGTCCTCGATCTCAAGGTGGGGGACACATTGATGCTGGATGTCGCGCCGGACGCGCCGGTGATGCTCAAGTGCGGCGCCGTAGAACTCAGCGACGGCCGTGTAGGCCGCATGGGACATTCGTTGGCCGTGCGCGTCGAACGTCCGATCGCACCGGCGGAGCGGCATGCGCTGATGAAGCTTGGAGGCAGAAAATGAGCCCAATCGCATTCGCCGTCGAGATCGTACTGGCGCTGATGCTGGCCGCGTGCCTCGTTTATTTTTGGCGGCTCGACAAGAAGCTGCAGGCTCTGCGCTCTGGACAGGACGGCGCGCTGGCCGCAGCCGCCGAGCTGGCGCAGGCTACCGCGCAGGCTGAAGCAGCGGTGCGCGCCTTGCGGACGACAGCGCAGGAAACCGGACGAGACTTGCAGGCGCGGATCAATGACGCGCGCGCCACCGCCGATCGGCTTGGTCTTGGCGCCGGTCGGTTGCGCACCGGCGCCGATCTGGCTGCGCGTGGACGAATGTGATGAGGCGGCGCAAGACAGATAAGCGCAGCTCAAGCGTGCGCCTTATGCCCGCGGCGATGGTTGCGCTGGCCGCCGTGCTTGGATTGAAAGCGGTCGCTGTGGCCGAGAGGGTCGCGGAAACGGCGAACGCTCCCGCCGGCGAAGGGCAAACAGCTGACGTGGGCTCTGCGGCTGCGGCGGCGCCCGAGGCGCAGGCGCAGAACCAGTGCGCCGCGCCAACCTTGGCGGACATGGCCGGATTGAGCGCCGCCGAGGTGCAGGTGCTGCAGGCGCTCAGCGAACGGCGCGAGGCGCTCGAAGCGCGGGGCGAGCAGCTCGAAACGCAGGATGCGCTGATGTTGGCTGCCGAGCAGCGGTTGAACGAGCGCTTGGCCGAACTGCGCCAGCTCGAAAGCACTGTGAACGATTTA
>CAZHWA010000383.1:0-3126 GCA_964536175.1 uncultured Terricaulis sp.
ATCTCGAGAATGTCGCGCTCAAGCTCGCGGTCGCCCGCGCCTGCGCCGCGGCGTATCCGTGTGGAGCGCACGCCCGCCTCGCACTCTGCGCGCCAGACCCAAAAGTCGTGCGCCAGGGTTGCAAGGTCGGCCAAGGTGAGGCCGCTAAGCTCGTCGGGTGAAGCATCGTCGTAGAGACCGCGCAGAAAGGTCTCCGCAGCCGCGTCAACGGCGCCGTTGGCGTGAAAGGCTGGCCATGGCCCGGATTTGGCGGTGGCGATGAACTGATCGGCGGATTGGGGTAGTTCCGCGCGTGCGGCGGCGTCCATGAGGGGCGTTTCCTTGGATTTGCCGCGAACCTACTCGTCCTGGCGGCAGGTTCAACTGGCAGGCGACCTTTCGTCGCCCCAAGTTGGAAGTGTTGCTGTGCGTTTGCGGATGGAGACAGCATGCGAACCGTTCTGATCACAGGCGCCAATCGAGGCATCGGTCTTCAACATGCCCGCCGTTACGCCGAACAGGGCGCCCGGGTTTTTGCCGCGGCCCGCATTCCCTCGGAGGGGGACGAGCTTGCGGCCCTTGCGAAACGGCACGGCGATCGGGTGGAGGTGCTGGTTTACGATGCGGGCGACCCCGAGGCGCCGCAAATACTGAAAGAGAAACTTGGCGCCGAACCGCTCGATCTCATGTTCGCAAACGCCGGCGCTATGGGAACGCGGCGGCAAAGCTTTGGCGATGTCGACGTCAACGCCGTGCTGTCGCTGATCCAGGTGAACGCGCTGGCGCCGCTTAAGCTTGCCGAGGCTCTGGCAGACAATGTCGCCCAGTCCGACCGCAAGATTATGGCTTTTCAGACAAGTCTCATGGGCTCAATTGCCGACAATGGCTCGGGAGGCGCCTATGCCTATCGGCTTTCCAAAGTCGCGCTGAACATGGTGGGGAAAGGCGCGGCCAACGACCTGCGCGGCCGAGGGATTATTGCGGTTCTACTGCATCCGGGCTGGGTCCGCACGCGCATGGGGGGCCCAAGCGGCAAGGTCAGCGTCGAGGAGTGCGTCGAGGGCCAGCAGCAGCTGCTCGGAGGACTGACTCCAGAACATAGCGGCCGCTTCTTCAATTATGACGGACGCGAACTGCCATGGTGAGACAAGGCGGCGCCGTCGGGCGGGGACAAGCTGCCCGACGGCGCCTGCAGGCCTCGCAGCAGGCTGGGTGGGGGACGCACGCGGAGGCCTGGTTCGGTTGCAGCGGCCGCCCCGCGCAGATGAAGCCCCCCATTGAGCCCACGAGTGCGGATCGACACGCCAGAAACTGACGTTCGAGCGCGCCGGAAGTCGGGAATTCGTTCTGAAGCGTTGACTGAAACGCCCCTAGCCCCGGCGACGTTCTTCACAAAAGCGATACATGTTCGCCTACGATTCGCAAGGTCAATTTGGGCGGGTTCTTCACTTATCAAGACATGTCATTTCGTTCACGTCCGGCGTCCACAAGGCGCAATGCAGGCGCTCTTAATGAGTCTCCGCTCGCTTGCGCCGGAAAGACTTGATGCGCCAAGCTGTTGGACAGCAGGGAGATCAAAATGGCGTCCTCGATTGAGATCGGCGTAAGCCCCGAAGGGCCGCAGTCGCTGGCGCTGAAGCGCGCTAATCGCCACGGACTGATTGCGGGCGCCACCGGCACCGGCAAAACCGTGACGTTGCAGGTGCTGGCTGAAGCGTTTGCGCGCGAAGGCGTCAACGTGTTCGCCGCGGATATCAAGGGCGATCTCTCCGGCGTTGCGGCCGCTGGCGACCCTCCCCCGGGATGGGCGAGCGCGCGCGCGCAGGAGATCGGGCTTACGCTGACGCCTGAGGCGGCGCCCGCAACGTTCTGGGACGTCTACGGCGAGCTTGGCCATCCGGTGCGCACCACCGTCACTGAAATGGGGCCGGTGCTGATAGGGCGCGTGCTGGAAGCAACCGACGCTCAAGAAGGCGCGCTCACCATCGCCTTCCGCATCGCCGATGACTGGATCAAGGAAGGAAAGAATGAAGGCCTGCTGCTCGATCTCAACGATCTGCGCGCCCTCCTCACATACATTTCGGAGAACGCCGATGAGATCGGCAGACAATACGGACTGGTTACTTTGCAAACGGTGGCCGCGCTACAGCGCAAGCTGCTGCAACTGGAGATGGACGGCGCCGAGCGCTTTTTCGGCGAGCCGGCGTTCAAGCTGGATGAACTGTTGAAGCCGCGCGAGGACGGCAAGGGGACGGTACATGTGCTCGCCGCCGAGCGCCTGGTGCAGAGCCCGCGGCTTTATTCGGCATTTCTACTCTGGCTGATGAGCGAATTGTGGGAGGAACTGCCGGAGGTAGGCGACCAGGACAAGCCCAAGCTCATCTTCTTCTTCGACGAAGCGCACCTTCTGTTCCGCGACGCGCCCAAGGAACTGGTGAGCCGGGTAGAGCAAGTTGTGCGACTGATCCGGTCCAAGGGGGTCGGCATCTATTTCGTCACCCAATCGCCGACCGACATTCCCGAGATTGTGCTTTCCCAGCTCGGCAACCGCTTCCAGCACGCGCTGCGCGCCTACACGCCGAGCGATCAGAAAGCCGTGCGTGCGGCGGCACAGAGCTTCCGCGCCAATGAAAATGTCGACGTGGCAAGAGAGATTCAAGAGCTGGGCGTGGGCGAAGCGCTGGTCTCCACGCTGGACGTCAAAGGCGCGCCGACGCCGGTGGCGCGCACTAAGATCAGGCCGCCGAACAGTCATGTTGGCCCAATTCTGCTGGCGGAGCGCCAGGACATCATGCGCGCCAATGCGGCCGGCCGCGCTTACGAAAAAGCCGTGGATCGCGAGAGCGCGCACGAAATTCTCGGCCGCCGCGCCGAACAGCTGGCGGAGGCGGCGGCGCGCCAGGAAGAACGCGAGGCCCGCGAGCGAGAGACGAGCCGCGCGCGCAGCGGCGCAAGAACGCGCAGCACACGCTCCAGCTCGCGCACCACCGCCGTCGAGCGCCAAACCGGGCGCGTGGCTTCTAACGTGATGAACACAATCGTGCGCGAATTGATGCGGGGCATCCTCGGTACGCCCACGCGCCGGCGGCGGCGCTAGGCGTGCGACGGTGGATTCCCGTATCGGCAGCGGCTAAGCTCGATACATGA
>CAZHWA010000384.1:0-3122 GCA_964536175.1 uncultured Terricaulis sp.
CGAAGTGGGGGGCTTGGGCCGCCTGATCGATACGCTGCGCGCCAAGCCTAAGCCGGCGGCGGCGCGCGCCGCCCTCGACGCCGTCGCGGCGCAGGAAACGGACTTGTGGGCGCAGTACAGCGAGACTCGCAATCCCCAGTTCATTTACAGCTTTGCCGGCGATCCGGCGTTGGTGCGCGCTCTGCGCGATGCGTGGCCGGATGCAGATGCCGACGCGAACTGGATGCTGGCGACGCTCGAAGAGACGCTGGCGGTCAACCGGCTCTGGGTGACGAACGAAGGTTGGGCTTCGAACGAGCGCCGCGCGCGCTTCAACCGCGCGAATTTCCGCCGCTACTGGGAAGCTGAAACGCGCAAACCTAAAGTCATGTTCAAGTTTGGCGCGAGCCACATGGTGCGCGGCCTATCGCACACCCAGGTGTTCGACATCGGCGCGCAGATTTCGGAGACCGCTGAAGCCATAGGCGCAAGCAGCTTCCATGTCATGGTCCTGCCCGGCGCCGGGGCGCAGGTTGCGCAGTTCGATCCCAGCGCTTGGACCAGCCGCCCGAGCGATGCCGGCGCGTATGAAGACCAGGGCATGGGCCCCCTGGTTTCGGCAGCCCATCCGGATGCGATGACGCTGATCGATCTGCGCCCGATCCGGCCGCTTGTGTTCGGCCGCCGGCATAAGGCGCTCGATGCCGATCTCGTCCGCACCATCCACGGCTTCGATGCGCTGTTGGTCATGTCCGGCTCGACCCCGAGCGCAAATCTCTAGCGTTCGCGCTTCAGCTTCGCGCGCCGCGCCAATTCGGCGGGTGAGGGCTGGTGCGATGCGAAATCCCCTGTCTTCACTTCCCCGCCCGGCACATAGACTGCCGCGATCATGCCACTCGGCGAGATGCGGCTGTGCGCCAGCTTGAAGGCGCCAGGCTGGCTGGTGGCGTCGAACAGGCGCTTGCCCTTGCCCAACAGCACCGGGAAGGTGAAGACGCGTAGCTCATCGACAAGACCGGCCGCGAGCAGATCGTGCACCAGTTCGGTGCTGCCCTGTGTGACAAGGGCCGGGCCTGCTTCGTGTTTCAGTTCCGCGACCTCTTTGACTGCGTCGCGTAGCACAACGGTCTTGCTCCAACTGGTGTCGACGTCGCCGGAGCGCGTGGCCACGTACTTGGTGATGCGATTGAATTGCTTGGCGATGACATCGTCCGGTCCGCCTTCTGCGTACGGCCAATGCGCCGCGAAAATTTCATAGGTTCTGCGCCCGAGCAGCAGATCGTACGATTGGCCGAACAGGTCGGAGACTTCCTCGCCGAACACGGAATCATTGTCTGCAAGCGGCGCGACCCAGCCGCCAAACCTGAAGCCCTCGGTGGGATCTTCCTCAGGTCCGCCTGGAGCCTGCATGACGCCGTCCAACGAAACAAAGGCGCCAACGATCAGTTTTCTCATGGCCGTCTCCTCTGGCTAGTCAAAGGACGAACGGGGTAAGCCAGTTCCGACACGTGAGACGGCGCCGTTAGCGTTTACGCGACCGGGCGGCTTAGCGCGCCGGCATCATCTCCACCAGCGCGCCGCCCACGCTCATAGCGATCTGTGGGAACACATTGGCAAGGATGGGATCGATGCCTTCGTAGATCGGATTGATCGGCGAGAGGGGGCCTATGCGCACCTGCACTCGCGTGTTGAGGCTCTCAGCCGCCTTCTGCACCACGGCTGGAAGAAAACTCAAATGCGCGCCGCCGCCAGCCAGAACGACATCGACCACGTGGGCGTTTGCGGCCTCGGCCCGCGCCGTCACGGCGCCTAAGCTCGCCGCGATGGTGCGCAGCAGCGCATTGAGGTAGGCGCGAAACCGCTCGTCTTCCTGCAAGTCCTGCGCGCGTACTTGCAGCGTGCGCCAACCCAGCTTCAGCGCCGCGCGGCCAGTGCGCATCAGCTCGTGCTTCAAGTTGCGGCCGGCCAGCCGCGCAATGCGCCCCGCACGCGCTTCTTCCTCCTTGCCGCGTTCGATGCCGGCTTTGCGCATCATGAGCTCGATCAGGATGCGGTCGATCTCATCGCCGGCGAGCGCGCTGCACGCGCGCGCTTCCTTGATTTCACTCAAGGTCGGCGGGTTGACGCGCTCATCGAACTCAAAGGCCGCGATGTCGGTGGTGCCCGCGCCCATGTCGAACACCATCACATGGTTTGTAGGTTGTGTCGTGAACGCAAGCGCAGCCGCAGCCGCCGCGTGGGGCTCGAAGATGCCAGTCTCCAGCATGCCGTCGGCCGGATTGGCTTTGGCTTTATCCAGCGCATCCCGGCACTGCGCAATCGAGACGCCTTCGCGCGACAGCAGCAAACGCCCGAGCTTGAAAGAGATCGCCGCGGCTTCGTTGAAGATGCGTTCGAATACCGCTTCGATGCCGCTGCCCGGCCGCCACACCGGGCTTGTATAGCGCCGTCGGGCAAGTGCGGTGCCTGGCGGCATGTTCGGCGCCAATTCCAGTGCTTCGCCGATGAGCTGGTCCAGATAGGCGAGATAGAGCACGAGCACGTCGCGATGCGTGAAGGTGCCGGTTGGATCGACCGAGGGGCGGATCTTGGTCGCAAGCGCTTCATCGAGATTGCGCGCGCCCAACACAGTCTTGAATGACAAGAGCGGGTCGCGCCCATTTTCCACACCCCGGCGTGCGTGCTCGAACCCGATCGGTCCGAAATACAGCCGTCCGCCATCCACATAGAGGACGGAGGGTGTGAGCAATGGGTGTTCGGCGCCGGAAATTGCGCCTATCGGCAAAGGCTTGACGCCCATCTCGAGCGGCAGGGTGGGATCGAGGCAGACCGCGGCCTTGGACAGCGCGGTGCCGAAATCGATGCAGATCCGCGCCCGCGAGATGTCCCCAGTGTCCGCCATGGCCGCGGACATTACTGCAAAAGCGCCCCATTGGAAGCGGCTTGATTCATGCTGGCCGGGGAAGTCGCAGCAGCGCGCGCAGTCCGCCAAGGGGGCTGCGGCTCAGCTTGATATCCCCGCCATGACTGCGCGCGACATCGCGCGCGATGGCGAGCCCTAGTCCTACGCCCTTCTGGTGGCGCGACCGCGTCTCATCGAGCCGCGAAAACGGACGGAAGGCCTCCTCATAGAGTTCCTCAGG
>CAZHWA010000385.1:0-3119 GCA_964536175.1 uncultured Terricaulis sp.
GGGGCTATGGCGCTGCTTAAGAGCTAAGACCGGCAGGAACGGGTTGAATGATGGCCGACACGCGTACGCCACATTGGCGTATTGACACGCCGCTGGGCGTGCGCCTCCTAGCGCCGTCCCAGGCCCCGCGCACATCCTAGCCAGGCGCCGGGGTTCGAGGAGATCAACGTTTGCGCTTCATCGTCACGACGCCGGTGCTCGACGGGGAGAAATTCCTCGATGAGACCATTCTCAGCGTCGTCACGCAGGTCGGCCCGTTCTCGATCCGCTATCACGTGCAGGACGGGGGCTCGCAGGATCGCACCCTTGCCATGCTGGCGGCCTGGAAGCAGAGGCTCGAAGGCGATTTCCCGATCGGTTGCGCGAGTGTGGGGTTTTCCTTCGCCAGCGCCCGCGACAACGGGCTCTACGACGCTGTCGATCGCGGATTTAGGGCCTGCGGCCCGGGCGATGTCATGACCTGGATCAACGCCGACGATCGTCTGGTCCCCGGCGCCTTCGCCACCGTCGTCAGCATGTTCGCCCGTTATCCGAACATCGACTGGGTGACGGGGCGGCACACCATGATCACCGAGAGCGGCGAGATTCTCTATCTGTCGCCGCTTATTCCCTATCCCCGCCAAGCGGTCGCCGCCGGCATTTTCGACGGCCGCTCGACGCAGGCTTTCGTGCAGCAGGAAGGCACATTCTGGCGCGCGCGGTTGTGGGAGAAAGCCGGCGGGCTCGATCCCCGCTTTCGGCTCGCGGGCGATCTGGATCTTTGGCGCCGCTTCGCACGGCACAGCGACCTCGTCTCGGCCGACACGATGCTCGGCTGCTTCCGGGTGCGCGAAGGCCAGCTCTCCAAAAACATGGCGAAGTATTATGCCGAGCTCGATGCGTCGTTCTCGCCGGACGAGGTTGCCGCGCGCGCCCAGGCGGCGCGGCGGTACGCCATAGGAGGGTTCGATTATCTGGCGCTGGTGCGGCGCTCGGGCGGGCCGTGGACGTGTCAGCGTTCGCCGCTGTGGCTCTACAAGCTCGAACGCGTGCGGCTGGGAGTGATGTCGCGTCTGATCCGCGGCGCGGCCTGGTGCTGGCGCCTGGTCCGCGGGCGAAGAGTGCGGAGCGCGCCCGATTCCGAAGCGGCGCGCTAAGCGGCGGCTTTGCGCACCTTGAAGAAGCGTACGGCGCGCTGGGCCGCTTCGACCGGCACGTTGTTGTACATGCGGCCGAACTCCTCGGCTCGGTTGATGGCGTCTTCGCCGCCGCAGGTGAGCACGGCCAGCGTCACGAACAGAGGACGCTCGATGCCGGCGGCGCGGCACAGCATGGCGAGCGCGTCGACGTCCTGCCGCTCGAGCATGCCTGCCACGGTCTCGGCGTCGACATGGGTGACTTCGGCGAGACCGTAGAGGAAGTGCATCTGCTTGGCTTCGCGGTAGAGCGAAACCAGCATGCGGGCGTTGAGTTCGCCGGCGGCCTTTTTCGACTCGATGAACGAGATCGCGTTTTTCGCCTCCGCATCGAGCGCGCCGACGCTGTGCGACAGGCGCGCGCGCGCCTTGGCCAGCGCGGCGTCGAGCGTGGCGGGATCGACCGAGGCGTTGCGGGTGAGGATCTGCTCGCGCAGGTTGGCCGCGACGACGAAATACATCTCGTTCAAGAGGTCGAGCGGCAGATCGCGCCGGCCCACCACGGCTTCGTGCAGCAGCGTGTTGTCCCGCGCGCGATCGACGGCGGCCTCCATGCCGCTGCGCGAGAGCACGGCGCCCGCGTTGCGCATCAGCGCATCGAGGGCATGGTCGTCGCCGTGCTCGACGATGGCGTCGGAGAGCGTCTCGCTCACGCTTTCGCGCTGGGCGACGGCGCGGATGTGGTGCTGGCGGCGGCTGGCGACGATGTCGAGCAGGGACGCCTCGTCCAGCACCTTGCTGCGCTGCAGTACAGGGGCGGCGATTTCGAAGGCGTGGTTGGCCAGATCGTGCATGAGGCCCACCGGCGCGTCGTCGGCGTCGGCGAAGCGCTCGGCCAGTTCGGCCAGCACCTGGTCCTGCATCTCGGCGGCGACAAGTTTCAGCACATCGTCGAACAGCACCGTCTCGCGCGCGCTGCGGGTCTTCGCGGTTTCAAAGAAGAGATCGGTAACCTCGCGCAACAATTCGCGGCGCTGGGCGCTATCGGACGTGCGGGCGAGCTCGATCAGCTTGCCAAAGCGCGAGGCGGACATGCAGGGCTCTCCAGAAAATTCGCGGGCAAGAGTAGTGGCCGCGCGGTTAACAAAGTTCAGCCGCCGCTGTGCGCGCTAAAGGCGCAGGTCGCCTTCGGCGGGGCCGCCGAGCAATTCGCCGTGGTCGGCGACGGGTGCGGCGGGTTCGGCCGCTTCCAGACCGATTGCTGCAGTTTCGGTTTGCGGGACGATGGGCGCGGCGGCCGGAGCCGGCGCGGGGACGCGCAAGAGCGCCGGCGCGCGCGCGGCAAAGCCCGCCGCCTGCGCATTCGGATCGAGCCGGCCGGGGACGACGGCGCTGAGCTCGCAGCGATGTTCGCGCTGGAAGGTCCAGGCCATGCAGATGCCGTCTTCGGCGCAGGCGCGCGCGAAGGCGGCGGCGCCCGCGGTTTCGCGCACGGCGTAGGCGCCAGGTGAGCGGGTCGTTTCGGCCGCGGCGGCGGCGACGATGGCCAGCGTTAGGGCGGCGGCGAACACAATTCGGCGACGCATGCGCGTGGGCATGCGGGCGAGTCGGTTAACGGAGCGCTGCGGGGGCGCAATCTCGGCAGTGGTCAGCCAGCGCTACTGGAAGATCTGTTCGATGGCGTTGCCGAGGTCTTCGATCGGAGATTCGCTGAAGGCGTTGGCGAGATCGTCGAAGAAGCTGGCCATTTCCACTTGCTGCGGCGAGCGCACCGGCTGGTCGTAGCCGGGCAGTTCGTGCGGTTCGACGCCTTCATGCGCTTCGCGCATGGTGTCGGCCCAGATCTGCGCAGGAATGGTGCCGCCGGTGGTACGGCCCATCGAGGTAAAGTCGTCGTGCCCGACCCAGACGCCGCCGGTGAAGTCGGCGCTGTAGCCGACGAACCAGGCGTCGCGCCAATCGGAGCTGGTGCCGGTCTTGCCGGCGACCTGGCGCGCGCCGAGC
>CAZHWA010000386.1:0-3107 GCA_964536175.1 uncultured Terricaulis sp.
GCGCGAAGAAGTCCTCGCCACGATTACGCCGATGATTGAGAACGCGCCGGTTTGCATGCGTTGGCCTGCGCTTTGGATGGAGCAGACGCGTCGGACCTCGCTTGTCGTGCGCTACGATCTGATGACCAGAGACTGGGGCGCCGATGCCGCGACAGCCGCCCGGGCGCGTATGGACGAGTTTGTCGAGATGGGTTTTATGCAGGCGGAGGCCGGCGCCGACCCAGGCACCCTCACTTACGTATTGACCGAAACGGGCATGCAATACCTCGACGGGCTGATCGAGCCAGGTCGTCGACCCAGCTTCTGCGCCCCGTCGGAGCGCAGGCTGGTCGACATCACCGCCATGGAGTGGGGCCAGTATCCATGCGGAACATTGCATGTGACGTTCACACACGTCATCGACGACTGGCCGTCTTGGGCGCGCACCCAGAGCGTCAGGGAGCGCTTGGCGGCGAGCTGGCCCGCTCTGGGCGCGCCCTCAGAGGGTTCGGTTTCGCTCAGCCGGCAGTGGTTTCGCCGCCAGGATCTTCCGCCCGGCGCGCAGAACGGCGGCTTACGATCGGCGTGTTACGATGCGCGCCGGCAGGAAGTCGTTGGCGACGACCTTTCGCTGTCATTGGGATCGTTGGACTGACGGGTCAAACCGTACGCCAATAAGAAAGCTTGCCGGCGCGCCGGCAAAGCCGTTCACCGGCTCGTATGTTTCATCGAGCACATTGTCGGCGGCGAGAAAGATGCGTAACGCATCGCTCGCGGCCCACGACATCGATGCGCCGACCACGTCGTAAGCTTCGACCCGCGCTATGCCGGAGAACATGCCTAAGTCGTCATAGACGGTATCTCGGCGCGCTCCGACTTCGCGCCACGACAGCTCTGCGGTTAGGGGGCCGTGTTGACCCTGCAATGACATTGACCAGGCGTGGCGCGGGCGCCTCTGCAAGGGTGCATCGGTGGCGGCGTCGCGCGCGCCGGTATTGGCGTAGCTGACACGCATCGTAAGCCAATCGAGCGGCTGCAGCGAAAATCGAACCTCGGCAAAGTCGATCTCGGCGCGGTCGACATTGGCGTAGCTGAATCCGGCAAACCCAATGAGATCCTCGACATCGCTGCTGCGGTAGAGCGCGCCGATCTGAACAGCGTCGGCGCGCCCATCCAGTTCGAACTCGGCTTGGCCGCCGACCTCCCAGCTCACCGCGCTTTCGGGGTGGAGTTCTGCGGCGCCAAAGAACGGCACGAAACGCTCGTAGAGGGACGGCGCGCGATAGCTGGCGCCATAGGCGCCGTGGACGCGCGCCGCGCCGATGCCGTAAGCGAGGCCGGCGCGCCAGGTTGTCTTGGCGCCAAACCCTTCGAAGTCGTCCTGCCGAACAGCGGCCGTCACATCGGCCGCGCCAATGGCGCCTTGGGCGCTGAAATATGCGCCCCAATGCGTCTCACTTCCGGCGACGCGCGAACCGAAACTGACTGCGTCGATCTTCTCGTCCTCTGTTTGAAGCCCGGCCTGCAGCATCCAGCGCCGCGCGCGCCATGTCGCTGAGAGTTCGGCGAACGCCCGGTCTCCATGATACTCATCGCCGATCACGCCGAGATCGCTGGTGACGCGGTCGGTATCCAGCTCTCCGCCGAACAGACGCAATCGCAGTGCTTCGCTGGCCGTCCAGCTCATCCCAAGGCGCCACAGCCGCGTATCGTTTTGTAGAATCCTCGCCTCAGGGCTCTCAGCGATATTGCCGAAGATCCCGGGATCGTAATCGGCGCTCGCCTCGCGCTGTCTTAGCAACACGTCCACGCCGATGGCGTCGCTTAGCGCGAGATCGAAAACGCCGGTGAAGACGGTCATCTCCGCGCCGTCCTTTTCGCCGCTATGAGCGGCGATGCGCACTGGGACGATGTCGTAGCCCTCGCTGGCGTAGGCGTCGGCGGTGAGCGCATAGCGCAGCCTGCCAAGCGTGCCGTCGGCGCCAGCGGTTGCGACTGATGCGCCGAACGAACCGGCGGCGATGTCCAGCCGGGGATTGAACACGCCCTCTCGCCCCCGCCGCGCCAGCATGTTCACAACGCCGCCCAGCGCGCCCGATCCATAAAGGGCGCTCATCGGTCCCTGCACCACTTCGATCCGCTGGATGTCGCCAAGCAAGTCTTGGCCGGCGTCGAAAATGCCCTCCGGCGTAGAAGGATCGTCAATGCGCACGCCATCGAACAGGAAGAGCGTGTGGTTCGATTCAAAACCACCGCTAAAGATGCTCGCCTGTTGTCCCGGCGGGCCGGTGCGCGGCGCTTGAATGCCGGGCAGATCGGCGAGCGCGGCGTCGAGCGTGACGTGGCCGCGCGCCCGCGCCCGATCCACGTCGATCAGGTCGATCTGAGCCGGCAGCGCCTGGCGCGGGGCCGGCGTGCGCGTCGCCGTCACGACGATCTCTTCATCCGTCTTGGCGTGAGCGGATGTGACGATGAGAGAACTCGCCGCCAGCAAAGCGGCTCTGCAAAAGTGTCGCATGGGCGACGTCTCCGGGACGCGCCCGCCCCATGGACGCGCCGATCAGCAACAAGCGGGACGCCGCAAAGCGTGGGGCCGCCGCGTCGCTGCTGCGGAGAGGTCCGGTTCGTTCGGCTGATCCCGGCCGGCGAACGAGCGACGTGCGGCGGCAGGTCTCCTGGCTCACGGCTCGATCGCGCTACGCCGCCTTCCCACACCGAACTCAGGCCGGGGCAGTGGCGGATGGCGTTGCGCTCGCCGCTGACAGTTGCGGGCACAGCCGCGGAATAGGGCCACCTGGCCTGCACCGCGTTCCCTCTTTGCGTCCCGAAGGACGACCGTCGCACGAGCGTTGTACCCGCGTGCGGCGCCCAAGCCAAGATTGAACGAGGACTTGACGGGAGCGGCGCGACGGCTAAAGACGCGCACCTTACGCGCGCTTCGGCCGGGCCGAAGCGCTCCCCAGCTTTTGGAACGCCGGAGAGACAAGGACCAAATCATGGCCAAGGAAAAGTTCGAGCGGACAAAACCGCACTGCAATATCGGCACGATTGGCCACGTCGATCACGGCAAAACGACGCTTACGGCGGCGATCACCATGGTGCTGGCCAAAGGCGGCGGCGCCAAGGTG
>CAZHWA010000387.1:0-3105 GCA_964536175.1 uncultured Terricaulis sp.
TCAAGAAGCCGGCGTGCTTTAGCGCCGGACGCAGCGGCGGCTCGTAATCGGCCAGCGCCTTGGAGATACCGTGTCGAACTGCACCGGCCTGGCCGGAGAGGCCCGAGCCGACCACCGTGCACACCACATCGAATTCGCCTTCGCGGTTCGTCACCTTGAACGGCTGGTTGATCATCATGCGCAGCACCGGACGCGCAAAATACGCATCCGATTCCTTGCCGTTGATGGTGATCTTGCCCTTGCCCGGCTTCACCCACACACGGGCGATCGCGTTCTTGCGCTTTCCGGTGGCGTATGCGCGGCCGAACTGGTCGACCTTCTTCTCGCGCAACGGCGCCTCGGGTTGGGGGGCCGGCGCGCCAGTCATCTCGCCCAGAGATTCGAAGCCTTGCTGGATGTCGCTCATGACTAGCCGATCCTCGAATTCTTGCGGTTCTTGGATTTGAAATCGATGGTCACTGGGTTCTGCGCCGCATGCGGATGCTCAGGACCGGCATAAACGCGCAGCTTGCCGAGCTGCTTGCGCGCAAGCGGGCTCTCTTTCGGCATCATCCGCTCCACGGCTTTTTCCAGCACCCGCTCGGGATGCTTGCTCGCCAGCACCTTGCCGGCCACCCGCTCCTTGATGCCGCCCGGATATCCGGTGTGGCGATAATAGATCTTGTCGCTCATTTTGTTGCCGGTCAGCGCAACTTTCTCGGCGTTGATGACAACGACATGATCGCCGGTGTCGACGTGAGGGGTGAAATCGGCGCGATGCTTGCCGCGCAGGCGAAGCGCGATGAAAGACGCGAGACGGCCGACCACGGCGCCTTCGGCGTCAACGACGATCCAGCCGTTGGTGATCTCCGAAGCCTTGGCCGAGCGCGTCGAACTGGTGCGCATGGGAAAGTTCCTGGGTGAAAACGAAGCCGGGCGTGTATGCGGGCCCCGCTTCCACGTCAAGACCTCTCATTTTCCGCCGATATTCCAATAGGTTAGTTTTGTGGTAACATACTATGCGCGGGTAAAGCGCAGACACGCGAGCACCGTTACCCAGAGCAGCGCCGCAACGCCCTGATGCAGCAGACTAAGGCCCAGCGGCGAAGCCGAGATCACCGTCTGGATGCCTAGCCCGGCCTGCAGCAGCGCCACTGCGCCCACGGCGAGGCCCGCCCAGCGCGCAGCGCCTTCGCCAAGTCCGAGCGCCAGCAGCGCCAGCACCACCGCGAACAGCGCCACCAAATAGCCCATCGTGCGGTGCAGCACGTGCTGCGTGGCATGATCTTCGGTGAAGTTCGCCCACCAATGTTCCAGACCGAAAGCACTTGCCGGGATCCATTCGCCGCCGATCGTCGGCCAATCCGCATACGCCTTGCCGCCGTCGCTGCCGGCGAGCAGCGCGCCGAACATCACCTGCACGAATACCAGCGCCAAGAGCACAAGCGGCGCCCAGTGCGGCGCGCCGAGTTTTCCAGGTCGCGCCGGCCAACCCAGCGCGCCAAGCGCGACCCACAGAGCCAGCGCCAGAATGACAAAGGCCATGCCCAGATGAATGGCCAGACGCAGCGGCGAGACATCCAGCCGATCGAACAGACCGCTCGTCACCATCCACCAGCCGATCGCGCCCTGCAGCGCGCCGAGCCCGAACAACGCCAGCGTGACGCGGAAACGTCCGCGTAGGCGGCCAGTGAAGAAAAAAAACAGCGCCGGCAGCACAAAGACGAGGCCGATCAGCTGACCCAGGAAACGGTGACCCCACTCCCACCAGTAGATATACTGGAATTCGCCAAGGCTCATGCCGCGGTTCTGCGTCTGATATTCATGCGTGCGCTGGTACAGCGCGAACTCCTCGGCCCAGCCTTCGCTCGTCAGCGGCGGCACGAAGTGCTTCATGAAATTCCACTCGGTGATGGACAGGCCGCTGTCGGTCAGCCGCGTTGCGCCCCCGACCAGGATCATCGCCAGCACCAGCGCGCTCACGGCCAGCAGCCATATGCCGACCCAGCGCTCGCGCGGCGGCCAAATATCCCCGGCAGTCATGCTATCGAATCCTCGCTTGCGGCCATACAACCGGTAGCGTTTGGCGCAAACGCGGCGCGCCGCCGCGCGAGGACGGAAGCATGCACGTGCGCACTCGCAAAGCCATCGGCTGCTTTGCCCTTTTGACCTATATGGTTGTTTATGCGGGGCTGGCTGCGAGCGTCGGCGTCGCGCTGGCCCCGTCTCTGCCGAACTGGGCGGAGTTGCTCTATTACGCGGGCGCGGAGGTAGTCTTGATTGTTCAGCTGAAGCCTTTGTGCGGTTCGATGACGCGGCCATGAAAAAGCCGCCCCGAGCAGAGCCGGGGCGGCTTCACACGTGACCTGCAGCACGGGCCTTATTGGGCGAGCAGGATGCCCAGGATGACGCCGGTGGCGATGCCCACCAGCAGGTATTCGCCGGTATTGTCGTCGCGTACATAATGATAGCCGCGCGGCGGCTGGCGCAGCCGATGTGTGCGCCAATCGACCGTGCGATAGTGCTCGCGGTAGTAGCTCGGCAGGCGCTCGCCGCGGCGCCATTGCCGATAATCCGCGCGATAATCATGGCGGCTGTAGGCCCACGCGGGGGGCGGGCCGTAATACCAGCGCCCGTTCACGTAATAGCCATTGTGCCGACGTTGGTCCCAATGCCGGTCGCGCCGATCGTCTGGGCGATGGTCGCGCCAATCGCGGTGCTCTTCGCGCCAGTCGCCGCGGCGATCGCCGCGGAAGTCCTGGGCGGCGGCCGTGCTGGCGAGCGGGCCCGCCAGCATCAGCGCAGCCGCGCCCATCGTAGCGATGCGTTTCATGTTTGAGCTCCTTCCTGACGAGGTCTCGCGCCTCGTTGTTTGCCGGAAGCTTGGCGCCCCCACGCTGAATGGGGGGTGAGAAGCCATGTCAGAGCAGCCCGATGGTGGCGTCGATTTGTGTCGCGGCGCGCGCGTTGACACGACTTGCCACAACCGGGCGCATGGGGCGCGCATTGCAGGCCCATCCCAAGGCGGCTAAGACGGCGCTCCCCGCGGCGATGGCCCCGCGGAACCGGTTCGGAGCGTAGCGCAGCCCGGTTAGCGCACCAGTCTGGGGGACTGGGGGTCGGGAG
>CAZHWA010000388.1:0-3093 GCA_964536175.1 uncultured Terricaulis sp.
TACCGCCATAGGCGATGTCCAGTGTCAGCGGACCAAAGCCGGGCACATCGATCTTCACGCCTTCTGCGGCCAGATAGCTCGGCACGTTGCGGATGCGCACGCTTTTGACGCGCGCGCCCTCCTGCACATAGGTAAGTTCGATCTTGCCGGCGGGCACGTCGGCGACGAAGCGGCCGGGCGCGCGCGGTTCGATCAGGCCATGCTCGATCCCGAACGTGACGATGCCGATCGTGCCGTGGCCGCACATGGGCAGGCAGCCGCTGGTTTCGATGAAGAGAATGCCGACATCGGCGTCGGCGCTCGTCGGCGGATAGAGGAAGCCGCCGCTCATCATGTCGTGGCCGCGCGGCTCGAAGCAGAGCCCGGTGCGGATCCAGTCGTAGCGCGCCATGAAATCCTGGCGGCGGTCGCTCATGGTTGCGCCGTTGAGTTCAGGCGTCCCCTCGACGATGAGGCGCACTGGATTGCCGGCAGTGTGGCCGTCGATGCAGCGAAACGTGTGACGTGTCACGCAGCCGCCCCGGATCCGGTCCGGGGCGACGCCTTCAGCTTCGGGCGCGTCGCGGCCGCCTGCTCCACCATGCCGATGACTTCGGCGCGGCGCGCGCCTGTCAGCGGATAGCGGGGCGAGCGCACGCGCTCGCTGCCGCGGCCCATGATCTGCTCGGAGAGCTTGATCGACTGGACGAGATCGTGCTCGGCGTCCAAGTGCAACAGCGGCATGAACCAGCGATAGATCGCGCGCGCGGTGTCGAGATCGCCGGCTACCGCTGCTTCGTAGAGCGCCAGCGATTCCTTCGGAAACGCGTTGGTGAAGCCGGAGACCCAACCCTTGGCGCCGAGCAGCAGCCCTTCGAGCGCCACATCGTCAAGTCCGGCGAACAATACAATCTTGTCGCCAGCGGCGTTGTAGAGATCGGTGAAGCGGCGCGAATCCGGCGCGCTTTCCTTGATGCAGACGATGTTGGGAATCTCGGCCAGGACCCGGATGGTCTCCACGCCGATACTGATGCGATAGGCGGCCGGGTTATTGTAGAGCATGATCGGCAGCGAAGTCTCCCGCGCAACCGCCTTGAAGTGCGCCACCAGCTCCTCCTCGGTCGGCACATAGACCATCGCCGGCAACACCATGAGCCCGTCGGCGCCCAGCTTTTCGGCGTCGCGCGCAAAGGCGATGGCGCGCCCCGTGTCGAGTTCGGAGACGCCGGCAAGGACGGGAACGCGCCCGTTCACCGCCTCGACTGCCGCGCGCAGCACGTCGCGCTTCTCGTCGGGCGCCAGCGAATTGTTCTCCCCCACCGTGCCCATCGCCACCATGCCGAGCACGCCCTCGCGCACCAGTGCGTCCTGCATCTTCTGCGTGCCGGCGAGGTCGAGCGAGAGGTCCGGCGCGAACTGCGTCGTCACCGCGGGAAATACGCCATGCCAATCGACTTGCATTGATGATCCCTCTTGGTAAGGCATGTCTCGAAGCACCGTACGTCACGGCACGCTACAATCAAGATGACACCCATCCCCGGGGCGCGGCGGATGCGGCGGGCCCCGGGGCCCATAAACTCCGGCCGTTGTGTTTATGGGCCCCGAGCTTGCGCTTCGCGCAATCCGGGGATGGGTGGAAGTTGGACCACTGCTACAGGCAAGGCGTCGCAAAGTACGATCCGGGAAGCGCATGAAATCCATTCTCGTCATTGGCGGCGGCTTTATCGGGACGGCGTGCGCGCTCAGGCTCCAGGAAGCCGGCGTGCGAACGACGCTGATCGATCCGGGCGATGTCCGCCGCGGCGCGTCTTACGGCAATGCCGGCCATATCGGCGCCGAGCAGGTCACGCCCTGGGCCGCCTGGCGCAATGTATGGCGCGCGCCGCGTTCGAGCTTTGGCGTGGGCGGGCCGCTCGATTTTCGCTGGACCGACGTGGGGCTTTGGGGGCCGTGGTCGCTGCGCTTTCTGGCGGCGTGCGATGCGAAGATGTTCGCGCGCGGACAGGCCGCGCTGACGGCGCTCTTGGCTGACGCGATGGGCGCCTGGAAACGCATCGCCGAACTCGCCGGCGCGCCCGACATGGTGATCCCGCACGGACATGTGACGGCGTGGATGACGCCGGAAGGCGCCGCGCACGGACGCGCCGTGGTGGAGCGCAGCGCGTGGGGAACGACCAAGTGGCGCGATGCGAGCGCCGACGAACTGCGCCGCTACGAGGCCGTGCTGCGCAAGCCGCCCGTGTCAGCGGTGGTGTTCAGTGGCGGCGGGCAAGTGAGCGATCCGCAGGGCGCGCGCGAGACGTTGCTGGCGGCGTTCGTCGCGCGCGGCGGGGAGATCGTCACGGATACTGTGACGCGCGTGGAAGCGTCGGCGCGGGTGACGCTGAAGTCCGGCGCGACGCGCGAGGCGGATGGCGTGCTGATCGCGGCGGGGCCGTGGTCGAAGGGGCTGATGCGGCAGCTGGGCGTGGAGGCGCCGCTGATCGGCGAGCGCGGCTATCATTTGCAGAGCGCGGAGACGAACTGGCCGTTCGATCTGCCGACGACGGTGTTCGAGGAAAACTTCATCGCCGTGTCGCGCTTCACGACGGGCCTGCGCTGCACCAGCTTCGTGGAATTCGGCTCGCCCGACGCGCCTGCGGACGAACGCAAATGGGCGCGCCTCGCCCAGCGCATCCGCGAGCTTGGCATCAAGTTTTCCGACACGCCCGACCGCTGGGTCGGCTCGCGCCCCTCGCTGCCGGATTTCGTGCCGGCGATCGGCCGCCTTGAGCGCGCGCCGAACGTGCTCTACGCCTTCGGCCACGCGCACCTGGGCATGACCGAAGCGCCGATCACGGCGGAGATCGTGGCGGCGATTGCGACGGATACAGCGCCGCCGGTGGATGTGGGGGCGTTTCGGATTGAGCGGTTTGCGTAGCGAGCGGAGCGTTTCGAAGACACCTCTTGCGACCAATACAGTTGTGGTTCAACGTGAGCGGAAATTCGAGGGGGGCCTCGTGACAAAGCAACATCTTGCCTTCGCCGGCGCCGCAATTCTCATTGTCGGCCTGTTCGTTCCAATCGTGTCGATGCCGATAGTCGGCAACGTCCATTTACTAATGAATGGCCGTA
>CAZHWA010000389.1:0-242 GCA_964536175.1 uncultured Terricaulis sp.
CCGATGCCGCGCGCCGCGTCCAGCACCAGCACCTCGCGGCCGCGGCGCGCCAGCCCGGCTGCGCAGGCAAGGCCCACGGCGCCGGCGCCGATGACGACGCAGTCGGTTTGGTACAGATCGGCGGTCATGGGGACGAGTGCCTGCCGCCAGCGTGCACGAACGCGCGGCGGGCGCAATCGCATTCGCGGTGCATGCGAAGCCATCCGATCTGGCTCTCAGGCGCCAGGACTGCGGCCGTTCTG
>CAZHWA010000389.1:252-3091 GCA_964536175.1 uncultured Terricaulis sp.
GACCTGCCGCGGCGGCCCGTCCTGGTGGCGTAAGGGGCCGCGGGAGTGCTGCATCTGCACACGTAGTCGAGGAGAAGAGCCCCCCGCCGAGCAGATCGCCGCTCGCGCTCCGGGACGCATGGTGAGAATGATACCCATCGCGGCCGGCGGGCGCCGGCAATCCATAGACGGAGACGCGCATGGCCAGGCTTATCTTCGCAATGAACGCATCGCTCGACGGCTATGTCGACTACGACAGGTTTATGCCCGAGCCGGCGCTGTTCCGATACTTCATCGAATATACGCGCAACTCTGCGGGCGCCATCTACGGGCCGCGCCTTTATGAGCTCATGAGCTACTGGGATAGCGACGCGTGGGCGAAGGATACTCGCGAACAAGACGATCTGCGCGCGTTCGCTGAGGCGTGGCGGGCGATGCCGAAATGGGTGGTGTCGAAGTCGCTGAAGCAGGTTGGGCCGAACGCGACGCTGATCGGCGAAGATATTGAAAGCGCGATCCGCAAGCTGAAGGCCGAGCGCGACGGTGAGATCGAAGTCGGCGGGCCGAAGCTTGCGGCGAGTTTGGCGAAGCTTGGGCTGATCGATGAGTATCACGTCTTCCTGCACCCCGTCGTGCTCGGGCACGGCGAGCCGTTCTTCGCCGGCGTGACGCCGAAGCTGCGGCTGTTGGGGAGTGAGCGGATTGGGGAGGGGGCGGTGAAGCTGACTTACGCGCCGGGTTAGTGTGGCGGCTCGCGGTGCAGCCGTTGGGCGCAAACGCGCAAACGCGCTGACGCCTGCGCGTTAGTGCTTGTGGATTGACGAATTGTAAGATCGCTGTCCAACTACAGGTTGGGGAGTGACGTTGGGCGTATTCATTTCTTACGCGGAAGCGGATCGAGCCGCAGCTGACAAGCTGCGAAAGGGGCTCGCCACCGCCGGGTGCAGCCCTTGGATGGCACCCGCGAGCATGCAGCGACGACAGGATTTTCCAGCTGAAATTGCCGACGCTATTTGTGGCTCTGATTACTTCGCTGTTCTTTGTTCGCCGGATGCGTCGAAATCCGATTGGGTCTTTCGAGAGCTCATGCACGCCGTTGCCAACGGCAAATCGATTGTTCCGATTTGGATTGCCGATTTCCCGACGACCGGCCGGTTAAGACTCATGGTCGGCCCAATCGATTGGATCGATGCACGATCGGGAGTGTCTCAAGAGGTCATAGCAATCGCAGCAAAGCGCTTGGGCAAGCCGCAAATAGGTCGGGTGGTAACGACACTCAATTTGAAAGGTGGTGTGGGTAAGACAACGCTGACTGCGAACCTTGGCGTTGAAGCTCATTTCGCGATGAACCGTTCGGTTCTCTTCATCGATCTCGACCCTCAGTACAATCTGACACAGTATTTTCTGGCGGAACCGCAGATCGAAGTGGTTCGAGAGTCGAAGCGCACGATCTTAGATCTACTCGACATGCGAAACGCGACTGCGGCTGACATCGCGAGGAGCAGAGACGCGGTCTTCTCGTTGCTTGAAAAGACTGGCGAGAGAGCGGGGGAGCGTCCGCTAGACCTGCTCCCAGGTCACGATGGATTGTTCGAATTCACTATCGATGAGCGCAGCAAGACGGACATGGATCGCGCGCTGGGAAATATGGCAAGTTTTGTCAACGCTGCGCGCCCATTTTACTCGCTCATCTTGATAGATGTAAATCCAAGCGCCTCTTTCCTCACGCGATGCGCACTGTCAGTGTCTGATCATGTCATGGCGCCCGTGCGGCCGGAGCGTTACGCTTTGAATGGTCTTCGATTGCTTGAGAGATGGATGGCGCGTGTGCGCGGCCGAGCGTTTGACGCGAGCGACGTGTCCGTTGTGATCAACAAGATGGCCGAACGCTATCCAGCTGCGAGCGCCGACCTGGATGACCAGACCAGGAAGAAGATTCTAGATTCCGACACCTGGGGAAGCTCGCTAGCGCCCAGCATAATCCCATACAGTGTGACGTTGGCTCCGTCGGCTTTTGGTGTTGCAGCGGAAAAACCGGTATACATGGCCGCTAGATTCAGTCGGGCTCAACCTGACTTGCGCGCGGCGATGCAAGCGGTCGCTGGATATGTTTATGGGCGGGCCGGAGCTAAAGATGCGTGACGAAACGGTTGCCGCACTCAAATCTTGGCGTGCTTCGAAGAAGCTTGCCATCGATGAAGAGAAATTTGTTCGTATCCTTGAAGATATTAGGGCCAACACAAACTCGGACCTCTGGTCGGCCGTTGCGCCCCGCAAACCCGCCCCGAAGAAGAAAGCTGCTGACCCGCTCGCCGCTGATGTGAAGGCCGCGCTAGCGAAGTACAAGGCCACCGCTGCGATCAAGGCCGAGCGATTGGTTCGTTATATGCTGCCCGATAGGGCGACCATACCCAAGTCGATGCCCGCCGCGCTGAAGCTCCTGAGAGCCGATCACTCTGAAGCCGAGATCAGGGACGGAGCGAGGGCCTTGATGAAGCAGCTGGAGAAAGAGTCAGGGACCGACGTCCCGCTTTGACAACAAAAGGCCGCTCCTTTCTGAGCGGCCTTCGTGTTTCTACGTCTCTCGCGTCGTCTACTTAAACAGCTTCGCCCAATTCCGCGCTTCGCGTTTGCGCCACCCGCCGCGGTGATAGGCGTCGCTGACGATGATCGGCGCGACCGATGTCGCTTCGGCGTACACCATCTGCTCGTGCACCGTGCTCACCTTGCCCCAGCTTGCGGCTTCTTGCAGCGTTGAGGAGGAGCAGGCGCCGTCGCGGACGTCCGCGACCGTGATCTGCACGGCGTATTTGTGCACTTCGACGTCGTCGTGGCCCAGAATCTCGGCGCAGACGACGGT
>CAZHWA010000390.1:0-3090 GCA_964536175.1 uncultured Terricaulis sp.
CTGTAGTCAGGGAAGGCCGCTCGGTGGTTTGGTCTTGCGATCCGATGCATGGCAATACGCTGCGAACGGTCTCGGGCTACAAGACTCGCCCCTTCGACCGCATCCTCAGCGAACTGCGCAGCTTCATGGCCATTCTTCCTGCCGAGGGCGCCTATCCGGGAGGTGTGCACGTCGAGATGACGGGCCAGCAGGTGACCGAGTGCCTCGGCGGGGCCGCGGCGCTTAAGGAGGAGGATCTCTCCAGCCGTTATCACACCCATTGCGATCCCCGCCTCAACGGGGCGCAGGCGATCGATCTTGCGTTCATGGTCGCCGAACAGCTCCGCGGCGCGCGGGCGGGCGGCCGCTCGGTGCAGGTCGGCTAGGCTATGGGGCGCGCGGGCTGTATTGCACTGGCGTTGCTGCTGGCGGGCGCCTGTGCCTTCGGATCGGACAAAATGTTGTTCGGCGCCGGCGACAGTGTCCAACCGTTTGCCGATGGCGCGCGGTTCACCTGGAGTGCAAGCGGGGGCGAGCGCTTCGACGCTGAGTTTCGACTTGAGACCGATGGCCACTACACAATTGCGCCGCTCAACGGTGAGGCGCCGCTTTCGGGCGTGCTCTTTGTCGCCATCGGGAGCACGCCCGAGGAGGATTACGTCGCACAGCTACGCCTCTCCTCAGACAGCGAAGGTGTGATTTTTGCGTTTCTCTGGCGCACGCCCACGGGCTATCGCGCCGTCCTCGATCCGGGACGCCTTATACCTGACGATGATCTCGCGGCCGCCGATCCCTATTGCACTTGGCAGACTTATCAAAGCTGCGGAATTGCGCGACGGGAGGACGTTTTTGCCGTCTATTGCGCGCTTATCTACGACCGCTTTGTCTTGGGAGGCGTCGAACCCGTGAGCTACATCGATCTGCTGCTGCCAGACGCGGACGGTGCTCCAAAGCGCAGAGGTGGACTGTGAGATCGCTGCGCATCGCCGTGCAGATGGATCCGATCGAGACGATGATCGTGAACCACGACACGTCGCTGGCGCTCATGGTGGAGGCGCAGGCGCGCGGGCATGAGGTGTGGTGGTTTTCGCCGAACGATCTGTTTTACGAAACAGGGGCGGTGAAATCGCGGGCGCGCCACGTGTCCGTGAGTCTCGCGGAGGGCGCGCACTACACGACGTTAGAAGATACGGCGCGGGCGGTGGATGATTTCGACGTTGTCTTGGTGCGCCAGGATCCGCCGTTTGACATGGCGTACGTTACCAACACTTACCTGCTGGAGCTCGTGAAGAAGGCCCGTGTGATCAACCCGCCGCGCGGCATCCGCAACATCTCCGAGAAGATGTCGATCCTGCAGTTTCCGGAGCTGACGCCGAAGACCTGGGTCGGGCGCGATCTCGATGCGCTGGAGGCGTTCGCCAAGCGGTTCGACCAAGTCGTGCTCAAAGTGCTTTACCTGATGGGCGGCGACGGCGTGGTCAAACTTGAGAGCGGCGCGCCGGATTTCCGCAAGAGGGCTGCGGCGTTCATCTCTGAATCTGGGCGTGAGCCGATCCTGGCGCAAGAATTTCTCCCCGCGGTGGAAAGGGGTGATAAACGCGTGTTCGTGCTGAACGGCGAGCCGTTTGCGGCGCTGAAACGCATGCCGAAGCAAGGCGATTTCCGCGCCAATCTCCACGTCGGCGGCTATGCCGTCGCTGGCGACCTCGACGATGACGATCGGGCGATAACGGCGGCAGTGGCGCCGCTGCTGAAGCGCGAGGGCATCGTCTTCGCCGGCCTGGACGTGATCGCCGGCAGGCTGATTGAGATCAACGTGACCTCGCCGACCTTGGCGCAGGAGCTGAAGCGGCTATCGGGATTGGATTTGCCGAAGGCGTTCTGGGATCGCGTTGAGGCGATGCTTTAGGGAGCGTGCGTGGCGCCGCCCTTCCACAGGCGGAGGGCGGCGACATGGCTGGCATAGCTGCTGGGGGATCTCTAGCGTCAAGCAGAGCTTGTCGAAGCAGCGGGCCACGATGCGGCGCCTCAATTCAATCGCCGCGCGCCAGGCGCAGGAACTCCTCGCGTGTACGCGGATCGTCGCGCACCACGCCCATCAGCCGCGACGTCACCAAGTTCGAGCCGGGCGTGTTCACGCCGCGCATCGTCATGCAGGAATGCTCGGACTCGATCATCACGCCGACGCCCTGCGGCTGCAGGATGTCATTGATCGCCTCGGCAATTTCGGCGGTGAGCTTCTCCTGGATTTGCAGGCGGCGCGCGAACGCATTGACGACCCGCGAGAGCTTGGAAATGCCGACCACGCGATTGGTCGGCAGATAGCCGACATGGGCCTTGCCGATGAACGGCAGCATGTGGTGCTCGCAGAAGCTGACGACTCGGATATCGCGCAGCACGACCAGTTCGTCGTAGCCGCCGACTTCCTCGAAGGTCTTTTCCAGGTAGGCGCGCGGGTCGTCGTCATAGCCGGCGAACAGTTCTTTGTAGGCCTTGGCGACGCGCCCCGGCGTTTCCAACAATCCCTCGCGCGCAGGATCGTCGCCCGCCCATTCGATCAGCACCCGGACAGCCGCTTCGGCTTCGGCCTGCGTACGCTTTGCCATGAACATCCTCCGTGAGCCACACTTGGCGTTCGAGCGGGTCGTGGCAAGCGCTCAGAGAGCCGTGAACGCGATCACCAGCACGGCAGCCGACAGATTGAGCCCTATGCCGACGGCGAGCATGCGTTTCAGCGTAATGAGGCCCGTTGAGTAGGCGATCGCGTTCGGCGCCGTTGCCACCGGCAGCATGAAGGCGAAGCTCGCCGCAATCGCCACAGGAAAGGCGAGCGGTTGCAGCGGCGAATCGGACGCACTGGCGACAGCGGCGACCACCGGCAGCATGGACGTCAGTGTGGCGACATTGCTGGCCAGTTCGGAGATGAGGATGGTCGTGACAACGAGTACGGCCACCAGCCCCAACGCGGACACGCCCTCCAAACTTGCGATGTAGTCGCCGATCCATGCGGCGAGCCCGGTCGCTTCCATGGCGCCTGCGAGCGATAGGCCGCCGCCGAACAGCACGGCGATGCCCCAGGGAATACGTTCGGCCGTTTTCCAGTCGATCAAT
>CAZHWA010000391.1:0-3087 GCA_964536175.1 uncultured Terricaulis sp.
TGTCGAGCAGCGGCGACCAGAATGCGGCCAGCTGGCGGTGCGCGAAAATCCAGGAGACGCAATCGATGACGGCGACCCAGCCGAGCAGGGTGATGAGCACGCGCCAGTCCGCGCTCCAGACATTGTGCGCCAAGACAAGCGCGACGGCGGGGAAGAGGGCAATGGCGGCGGCGATGTAGATCAAGGTCGGATTGTCGATGACGTCCTGGGACAACGCCACGTAGCCGGTGCGGTCGAGCAGCATGCTTACCGCTATGACGACAAGCGGCGGGCCGATCAGGCGCGCGAGATAATGCGAGTTGGCCATCGCGTTACTCCGTTAACGTCGATGCTAGGGCGACAGGGCCTGCGGTCAAGCTTGGCGCGGCTCGATCCAAAGCGCTTCGCTACGGGCGATGAGGCGGCCGTCGGCGTGATAGACCGCGCTGCCGCCGCGATGTTTGCGTCCTTCGGAGGAGAGCGGCCAGGCGGCGACGATCAGCGGTTCGCCGACGCGGGGCAGCGGCGCGTCGATGCTGGACGTGAGACGTGCGAGCAGCGCGGCCATGTCGCCGGCGCGCGGCAACGCCCAATAGCTCGGGCAATCGAGTGCGGCATGGATGAATTCGGAGGCGATGCGGCCATTCGCATCGGCAAGATCGGGCGCAGGCGTCCAGGTGCAGGCCACCATCTGCGCGCCGTCGACCGGGCCCGTGAATATCTCCAGCCCGTCGTGAAGTGGCCGGCGCGGGCCGCAGACGAAGCAGGTCTCGTAGCGATGATTGAGCAGGCCGCGATAGCGGGCTCGGGCGGCTTCTGCTTGCGCGCGCGCCGGCGCCGGCGGCGCTGCAAGATCGAAGGGGGCAGGCTCCGCCTCTGCGATTGGCGTCGCCGCGTGCATGAGACGGAGGACAGCTCCGTCCCGCTCCAGGCGCAGCGGTGTCTCGAGCGGCGGCGGGGCGCGTAGCGACACGCGGCTAGGGCCGGCGATTTCGCGCGCCATCAGCCCACACACATAACCGCCATTGCCGGAACTGGCCGGACCGTTGAAGCGTCGCGCGATGGTGATCGACTTTGCAGCCATGGGCCCGTTTAAGCGCGCGGCTGGCCGCGTCAAGCGTTGCGCAGCGTGCGCCGTGCGCGCATGATCGGACTGGGAGAGGGCCATGGGATCGCCGGCGGACTACACCATCATTGTCCTGTGCGTCGCCATCGGCGTCGGCCTTTGGACGCTGCTCGATCGACTGACGCAGGTGCAGCGCGACATGGACGCCATCCGGCGAAGGCTCGATATGTCAGACAGGGAAGAGTGAGTTTGCTCGCCTGCCATTGTTCCGGCGCGTCTGAAAAACTCTGACACACATATTCGCTGCACAACACGCAGTCTGATGTCCCCGTTCAAGTTCCGCTCAGCGGCCGTCGGCTAGTCCTTTGTGCGTTCGAGCGCGTCGAGGGCCGCGCACGAAGGTCGGAATACCTGACGGGAGCTTGAACCATGAAACGTTTTCTGATGGCCGCTGCCGCGGCCGCTGCCTTAACTTCTCTGGCCATCGGCCCGGCTGCTGCGCAGAACCGGACTGTCATCACGCAAGGCGGCTGGAGCAACGGCGCCGCCGCCGTGCAGGACGGCCGTCGCAACGAATCCATCATCGGCCAAGACGGCCGGCGCAACTACTCGCGCGCCGTCCAGAGCGGATACCGCAACTTCCTGCGCATGGAACAGGCGGGCAGCCGCAATGAGGCGATCACCGAGCAGAACGGGCGCGACAACCTGGCTGTCACCGGTCAGGAAGGACGCCGGCTCAGCGCCGGCATCTACCAGAGCGGCCGTGGCAACGTGTCCGGCGTCGCGCAGATCGGCAACGGCAGCATCGCCACAACCGATCAGGTCGGCGTCAACAACACCACCGGCGTGATCCAGGTCGGCAACGGCCACGACGCCGATGTCGTTCAGCGCGGCAATGGCAACATCACCGTCGTCGTCCAAGGCGGGCAGTAATCCATTGGCGCAAATGCGGAGGAGCCTTGTCGCTCCTCCGCACCAACGGGAGACCTTGTCATGTCACGAATGATCTTGACGATAGCTTTGGCGGGCGTGCTTGGCGCCTGCAGCGCGGCCGCCCAAACCGGCCCAGAGCTGACGCCTGCGCCGGCGCCGCTGGCGGCCGAAGCGGACCTGCAGGGTGGGCCGCTCGACCCACAGGCATCGCTCGAAGCCCACGTCGCTGCGCTTCACTGCGACATCCGCGTGCGTGACACGGCGAACGGCGTTGAGCTGGAGGCGTTGGCTCATAGCGACGCGCCGGCGATGGGGGTCTATGAGTTCACCATTACCAAGGCGGACCGCGGCGGCTCGTCGGATATAATGCAAAGCGGCGAGTTTGCCCTCGACGCTGGGCAATCGATGTCGCTTGGGCTTTCCGAAATCAGCATCGACCGCGGCGGAAGCTTTCACGCAGAACTCGTTCTCAGCGACGAAGCGGGCGTGATCTGCCGCGAGGAGGTTCGGTCATGACACGGCGCACGGTAATGCTTGCGGCGCTTCTTGTCGCAACGACGTTGAGTGTCGGCGAAGCGAGCGCGCAGTCGCGCTGGGCGTCATGGCGCGTCTTCGGCAATACGGCAAGCGTCGAGCAAGTCGGCAATCACAACGGCGCCGCCATCGCGCAAAGCGGCGAGGACAATGTGAGCGTTGTGCGCCAGACCGGCAATCGGCTGACCGCCACGCTGCGCCAGAACGGCGACGATAATCGCGCGCTGCTGCGTCAGGACGGCAACGGCAGCGCCGCGACGTTCACGCAGAACGGGTCCGGCAATCGCATGTGCCTCGCGCAGATCGGCGACAACCTGAACGCCGATGTCGTGCAGAATGGCGGCGACCGCGCCGGCATCTGGGTGCAGACCGAGTCCGGCGTGCACCGGTACCGCGGCTTCGGTGGGCGTGTGTGCAACTGATCACTCGGCGGCCTGCGGGCCGCCGCCCACCGGAATCGGCCGATCGGGCGCCACGAGCTTGAGATGCGGAAACGACATCTCAATTCCGTTGGCGTCGAACGCGAGCTTGATGCGCTTGAGATACTCGCGCCCGACCATCCATTGCTTGATTGG
>CAZHWA010000392.1:0-3084 GCA_964536175.1 uncultured Terricaulis sp.
GCGCATTCTTCTTGGCCTGCTCGAACATGTCGCGCACGCGGCTGGCGCCGACGCCGACGAACATCTCGACGAAGTCCGAGCCGGATATCGAGAAGAACGGCACGTTGGCTTCGCCGGCGATGGCGCGCGCCAGCAGCGTCTTGCCGGTGCCGGGCGGGCCGACCAACAGCGCACCCTTGGGAATCTTGCCGCCGAGCCGTTGAAACTTTCCGGGGTCCTTCAGGAACTCAACGATCTCGCCCAGCTCTTCCTTGGCTTCATCAATGCCGGCCACGTCATCGAAGGTGACGCGGCCCTTGGCCTCGGTCAGCAAGCGTGCCTTGGAGCGCCCGAAGCCCATGGCGCCGCGGCCGCCCGCCTGCATTTGCCTCAAGAAGAAGAACCATGCGCCGATCAGAAGCAGCATCGGCAGAATGCCGAGCAATATGTCGCCGAAACTCGGCCCGCGCGCCGGCGCCTTGGTGTTGACCTGGACGTTGGCCGCTTCCAGTCGCTCAACGACATTGGCCATCGTGCCGGTGGGCAGGTAGGTGACGAAATGCTTGCCGTCCTGCGCTTGGCTCAGCAGCATCTCACCTTGCGTGGTGACAGTCGTGATGTCGCCGTTCTCGACGCGATCGAGCAGCTGCGAATAGGCGAGCTCCTGGGCCCCGCGGGCGTTGCCATTGCCGCCCTGCATGGCGGCGAAGGCGACAACCAACACGAGCGCGACGACACCCCAGATGAGCAGAGAGCGGATCGGCATGAACGGACCTTCTGGCCGCGCGCCATCATCCTGGGCGCGGAAACACTTTCTTCAGCAAGATAGGGACCTGCCGCCCCGCTGAACACCCCTTACCCTGGCACAGCGCCCGTCAAAGCGGAGTGAACGCGACAGCAGAAAATTCACCAGCCTTTCCCCGGTGTTAGCACTGCCCCAAAATGTGCTGGACGCGCTCCTTAAGCAGCCATTGCGGCGAGGCCGCGGCGAGCGGGCGGCGTTCCTCGCCCTGCCGCAGCAGCGGCGCACTTCCCTCGAATACGACGCTCCATCCGGGCGACGGCATCGTCAGCGCAACGCGGCCGTCCCAGACCGTCTGGACCTGGGGTGGAAGCGCCAACGGCGCGATGGGCGGGACGCCGCCCGCGCGGCCGAAGAGCGCGCCGGGATCGCGGCGCACGATAATGTGCAGACCGCGTTGTTGCAGCCAGGCGCCGCCAAGCGTAGCGCCGTCGAAGTCGCCTTTAACCAGCGCAGCGTCGATGAGCTCGATTCCCGGGCCGGCTGGGCCGCGCCGCGCGCCCGAGGCGGCGATGATCACAGCTTCCAGCGCGCGCACTCGCACGCTTCTGGGGCCGGCCCAGCGCGATCGTTGGAGAACGATCTCGTCCTCTCTGAACAAGGCCGTATCGGCGATGAGGGCAGCGGCTTGTCTGTCAGTGGCCTCCACGTGCGACTGAAGCCGATCGGCCAAGACGGCGAAACGCATCGGATCGAGCCCTTCGCGCTCGAACTGGGCGAGCAACCGGCGCGCCCGCACCCGCGCAAAGCGCTCGTCCTCGTTGGCGGGATCCTCAATCCACGCAGCGCCACGCGCTTCGAGCTCGGCGCGCAACGCTGCGCGCCGAGCCGCCAAGAGCGGACGCGCCAGCACAAGCCCGCGACCCTCCGGCCAAAGCGGCGCCGGCGCGAACGCGCGCATGCCAGCGAGACCACGCAAGCCGGAGCCGCGGGCGGCGCGCATAAACACCGTCTCAGCTTGATCGTCTCGCGTATGGCCCGTCGCGATTATGCGCGCGCCGTGCTCGCGCGCCTCACCGAACAGTGCAGTGTAGCGAAGCGCGCGCGCCGCATCGTGTCCGCGTCCGGCGTCTTCGGGCCAGCTGAGTTCTTGCAGGCGCACTGCCACGTCCAAACTGCGCGCGATCTGGCGAGCGCGCTCAGCGTCGCGCGCAGAGCCCTCGCGGAGGCGGTGATCGACAATGACGGCGCGCAAACGCTTGCTCCCCACGCAACCCGCCAACACATGCAGGAGCGCCACGGAATCGCCGCCGCCGGAGAGCGCGACGAGGATCGGCCCCTTCCCGGCGCGCTGCTTCAGGAGCGCAACAGTCGACGCCTCAAGCATGAAATCTGGCGCGAGCGGCACACGCTCTCAGCGGCTGCTGTGTGTCGAAAGATCGCCGCTCGTTAGGCCGAACACTGGGCCGCACGCGCCTCGCGTGTCGCGAGGTCGCGCACATTGCGCGGCGCATTCTGAGGCAGCCGCGTGAACGCGGCACAAGCCTGCCGTCGTTCGGCGGCGTCGTTCTGGCCGTCCTGGGCCAAGCCCATGAGCGCCATGCCAAGGCGCACCTGCGCTTCGGCTGCGCGCGGCGCATTCGGATTCGCTCGCAGATAGGCCGTGAAGTTCTGTGCCGCATCGCGGTAATTATTGCGCGCCAGCAGCGTGAAAGCGAACCAGAAGCGTGCGTCGGCCGCCTGTTCGGCATCCGGATGGCGTTCCAGGAAATCGCCGAAGGCCGCCTCCGCTTCTGCATATTGGCCGTTGAGCAGCAGCTCACGCGCGCGGCTGTAGAGATCGCCGGGCTCCGGCGCCGGGCCGGCGGGCGCGGCGCTCGCTGGCATCGAACCGAGCGTTCCGGTGGCGCGACGCTGGGCGTCATTGAGTGTGGCCGGCCCGACCTCTGCGCTGCCACCCGGGCGCGCGCCGCTTTCCGATGCGCCCGCGAGACCGCCATCTGCTGGCGGTGTGGTCAGCTCCTGGTTTACTCCCGCCAGTTCACCGACCATGCCACGCAGACGCCCGATCTCGCGATTGGCCTCGTTGAGCTGGCGCTGCAGGTCCTCATTGCGCGCTTCGGCGTCCCGCAACGCACCTTCCAGTTCCTGAATCCGGTCCTGCCGCTGATCCGCCGACCCGAACGCCGGCGGCGGCAGCGTCGTCTGCGCGACCGCCGGGAAAGAAAGGAAAAACCCGGCCGCGGCGCAAATGGCCGCGATCCGGGCTGTTTTCGAGATTGGCGCCGATGGTTCCGTCATAGGCTCAACCAGTTGCGGGCGCTCGGGGCCAAATTTGGGCGCTTAGGAGACCGCGCCGCTAA
>CAZHWA010000393.1:0-3083 GCA_964536175.1 uncultured Terricaulis sp.
AAGTCCGGATTCTGGAAATCGCCGATCCAGTCCGGCACGCCGAAATGGCAGAGATCGACAATGGGGACGATGTCGCGCCGGCGCAGCTCGGCGAAGGTGACGTCGGCGAACTCCCAATCGTACGCTTCGGGCCCGATCAGGCTCGTGTGCAGGGGCGGACCGTAGCGCAGGAACTTGACGCCGAGATCTTCGACGCAGTCGAAGTCCTTGCGAAAGTCGCGATAGTGGCCGCACGATTCCATCTGGTCGACGCGGGTGCGCCCGCCATCGATCTTGGGGATCGAATTCTCGATTCCCGTCGCGAACATAAACGGCGTAATGGGACACCTCCGGGGGCTAAACGGCCCCTCGGCGATTTGGTTCGCACTCCCGCGCCCGATCGAGCGATCAGGCGACCTTCCTGCATCGGCTCAGCGGCGCCAGCGCGTCGTGGCCGTTCTGAACGTTGCGCACCCATGCCTTGCCGCCATTGATGGCGACCACGGCGTAATGGGGGGCCAGATTGCTCCCCATGCGCACCAAGTCGCCCACCCCGATCTCATCGGATTGCGGCGAGTCATGGCCTATTTCAAACACATCGAGATAGCTGATGGCGCTCATCGCGAGCTTCCTCCGCCCAACGCTTTCGATAAGATAAGGTGAGTCAGCGGAAACGGAACCGCCCTGACGCAGAAACGTTCTCACTCTCCGCACCTAGAAACCCCGGCGCCACAGGACGGTAACGCGTGGCCGACTCCCCCTCCAAAAGGCGCAGCCGCAAAGCCTACGGCAAGCTCGACCGCGACGGCTTCATCCATCGCTCCTGGATGAAAAACCAGGGTTTGCCGGACGATGTGTTCGACGGCCGGCCCATTATCGGCATCTGCAACACTTGGTCGGAACTGGCCCCCTGCCACACGCACCTGCGCGAATTGGCCGAGCACGTGAAGCGCGGCGTATGGGAAGCCGGCGGGCTGCCGCTCGAATTTCCGGCGATGGCGCTGGGCGAGACGCAGATGCGGCCGACGGCGATGCTGTTCCGCAATCTGCTGGCCATGGAGGTCGAGGAAAGCATCCGCGCCAACCCGATCGACGGGGTCGTGCTGCTGGGCGGGTGCGATAAGACCACGCCCGGCCAGCTGATGGGCGCGGCCAGCGTCGATCTGCCGACCATTGTGGTTTCGGCCGGCCCGATGCTGAACGGCAAGTTCCGCGGCAAGAGCATCGGCTCCGGAACGGATGTGTGGCGCTTCTCGGAAGAGGCGCGCGCCGGGACCATGAGCATGAAGGACTTCCTGTCGGCCGAAGCGGGCATGTCGCGCTCGGCCGGCACCTGCATGACCATGGGCACCGCCTCCACGATCGCCAGCCTGATCGAGGCGATGGGACTTTGCCTGCCGAACAATGCGGCGTTGCCGGCGGTCGACGCGCGCCGGCGCACGCTGGCGCATCTCTCCGGACGGCGCATTGTCGAGCTGGTGCGCCAGGACGTCCGGCCCTCGCACATCGCCACGCGCGCGGCGTTCGAGAACGCGATCCTGGCGCACGCAGCCATCGGCGGCTCGACCAATGCGGTGGTGCACTTGCTGGCGCTTGCCGGACGGCTCGGCGTGCCGCTGAGCCTTGACGATTTCGACGCGCTTGGGCGCCAGACGCCGCTCTTGGTCAATCTCATGCCGTCCGGCGTCTTCCTGATGGAGGAGTTCTGCTATGCCGGCGGCATGCCGGCGGTGCTGCGCGCGCTGCGGCCGATGCTGCGCGATACAATGACTGTGAGCGGTCACAGGCTGAGCGAGATCGCCGAAGCGGCCGAATGCTTCGATGCAGACGTGATCAGCACGCCGGATAAGCCATTCGGGCCCTCCTCCGGGGTATGGGTGTTGCGCGGCAACCTCTGCCCGGACGGCGCAATCATCAAGCCCAGCGCGGCGAGCCCGGCGCTGCTGCAGCATGAAGGGCGCGCAATCGTGTTCGAGGACATCGAAGACTACAAGGCGCGCTTGGACGACGCTGAGCTGCCGGTCGACGAGACGAGCATCATGGTGCTGAAAGGTTGCGGGCCGATCGGATATCCCGGCATGCCGGAAGTGGGCAACATGGCGCTGCCGGCAAAACTGCTGGCGCGCGGCGTGCGCGATCTGGTGCGGATTTCCGACGCGCGCATGAGCGGCACCGCCTATGGCACGGTGATCCTGCACGTGGCGCCGGAATCGGAAGCGGGCGGGCCGCTGGCGCTGGTGCACACGGGCGATGTCATCCGCTTCGATGGGCCATCGCGCAGGCTCGATGTTCTGGTCGAAGAGCGAGAACTCGCCGCGCGGCGTGAAAGCTGGCGGCCGCGGCAAAAGCGCTACGAGCGCGGCTGGGCCAAACTCTATCAGGACAGCGTGCAGCAGGCCGACAAAGGCTGCGACCTTGACTTTCTGGTGGGCGCCAGCGGCGGCGACGTAGATAGAGAATCCCATTGACCGCGCTCTATCCCGATCTCGCCAAGCGCGTTGTGTTCATCACCGGCGGCGCCAGCGGCATTGGCGCAGCGTTCGTCGAAGCGTTTGCCCAGCAGGGCGCGCACGTCGCTTTTGTCGATCTCGATGCAGCCGCCGGCGAGGCGCTAGCAGCGCGCTGGAGCGCCTGGTTTCGCGCCTGCGACGTGACCGACACGGGCGCGCTGACCGGCGCCATCCGCGATGCGGCGGCGCATTTCGGCGCGCTCGACATCTTGATCAACAATGTCGCCAACGACCAGCGCCATAAGGCCGAGGATCTCGACGACGCCGCCTGGCAATCCAATCTCGCGGTCAATCTCGACGCCGCCATGCAGGCTGCGCGCGCGGCCTATGAAATCATGCAGCCGGTCCGCAGCGGCGTCATCCTCAATCTCAGCTCCATCAATGCGCTGCTGGCGCCGCCGGGGATGGCCGCCTATGTCGCAGCGAAGGCGGCGCTGCTCGGTTTGACCAAGGCGCTGGCGCGTGAGTGGGGCGCAGCGAACGTGCGCGTCAATGCGATTTCGCCGGGCTGGGTGGTGACAGAGCGCCAGCTGGCGCTCTGGCTCACGCCCGAGGCGGAAGCCGAGTGGATGAAACAGGTGGCGCTGCAGCGGC
>CAZHWA010000394.1:0-3068 GCA_964536175.1 uncultured Terricaulis sp.
CCGAGAGCGCAGCATCGGCGGTGTCGGCGCGCACGTCCTCCGGCGCGTGCGGAAGATTGAACAGGTGGGGGACTTCGAACAGGCCGAACCAGCGCGTGGGCACAGCCAGCGAGCGATCCTCGTGCACCGACCAGCCGGCCGAAACATAGAGCCAGCCAGTGAGAGGAAGCGCGAGCGTCAGGGCGTAAAAGGCCCAGTGCGATGCGCGCGCGGCAAAGCGCTCCCAGGCGGGCATGCCGGCTGCGAGCGGCGGGGGTTTGTGCGTGAGCCGCCAGATCAGGCGCACGAGCGTGAGCGCGAGCACGCCAAGGCCGATCGACTTGTGCAGCTGATACGCCTCAAACAGCGCCTGGCTTGCCTCGCCGTGTTCGGCGCGTTCATGCATGACAAAGCCGAGCGGCAGCATGAACAGCAGGGCCGCGGCGATCGCCCAGTGCAGGACGATCGCCACGGCCGAGTAGCGTTCGGAGTGCGCGGCCATCAGTCGGTCGGTTCGCCGTCCGCCGGCGGCACCGGAGCGCGGTCGAGCGGACGGGTGAACTCGGCTTCGACGACAAGCTCAACCTCGTCGGCGACGCCGGTATTGGGTTCGCCCTGTTGCGGTTGCAGCACCATGAGGCCGTAGGCCGAGCGGCGGATCGTCCCGCGGGCGGAAAAGCCGATGCCGGACAGCGGCGCGCCCAAAGGATGCTGGCGCCAGCTGCCATTATAGGTGACGTCGAACGTCGCCGGATGAGTGACGCCGCGAATGGTAAGCTCGCCGGTCACGCGCGCCGTGTTCGGCCCGGTCTGCTCGACCGCGGTAGAGCGGAACGTCGCTGTCGGGTGAGCGGCGGAGTCGAGCCATTCGGAGTTCTGCAGTTCGGCGTCGAAATCGCGATCGCCGGCATAGGGGGTATCGAGGCTGGTGGTGTCGACATCGATGCTGACGCTGGACTGCGCCGGATTCTCGGCATTGAAGCGGAGCGCGCCGCTGATGCGGTTAAGCCGCAGCTGATAGGTGGCGAGGCCAAAGTGCGGCGCCCGTACGACAAGTGTGGTGTGGTGCGGATCGAGCGCGTACTCGCCGGAGGGGACGTTGACCGCGACATCCGGGGCGGGCGTTTCGGCCGGGTCGCCGGGTTGCGGCGAGCAGGCGAGAAGCCCTGCGGCGGCGGCCAGTGCGATCCAAGGTTTCATGCGCGGTTCTCCATCGCTGTTGGGTGTTTCTAGCGTCCGTCCAAGCTCAATGCACCGATGGGTTAGAGACTGTGACGATGATACTCCCCGCCGGGCAAGGGGACGCTTCGGTCGTTGCCGGCGAGGGCGCCGGCGGTCCGGACCCGCTCTTTGTCGCGCTCGCTCACGTTTTCACGAATTCGGCTTCGATGACGATCTGGACGTCGGGGCCGGCGAAGGCGCCCCATTCGCTCACGCCCCAGTGCGTGCGGTCGATGACGCCATGGGCGGAAAAGCCGAGCACGGTGCGGCCCCCGCGCAAGGGATCGACCGCCGCGCCGGCGAAGCTGACATCGAACGTGGCCGGATGCGTCTGGCCGTTCATGACAAGATCGCCGGTGACGCGCGCTGTGTGCGCGCCGGTGCGTGCGATCGATGTGGAGGTGAAGACGATCTGCGGCGTTCGTTCGGCGCCGAGCGCGCGCGCGATCTGGCGGTCGAAGCCCGGTTCGCCGGGCACGCCGGCGTTGACTGAGTTGGCGTCGACGCTGGCGGTGAGGCGCGAACGGGCGGGGTCTTCTGGATCGAGCGCAAGTTCGCCGGCTTCGGCGTCGAAGCGCGCGGTGAACCAGGCAAGCCCCATGTGGCGGATACGGAAGGTGACGGCGGCGTGGCGCGGATCGAGGCCATACGTTCCCGACGGCAGATCGACCGATGCCGGATAGGCAGGCAGTTCGGCGGCGGCGGCGTTGACCGGGTCGTGCGCAGCCGCGAAGGGCGGGCGGCTATCGGCGGCGCCCTGGATGGTGGTGCAGGCGGCGACGAACATGGCGATGGCGATGAAACCTGCCCGCATGGAACGTTCCTCAGCGTAAGCCCGTGCACCCGCTAGCACGAGCGGGCGGGCGCGCGCAGCGCCATGCGCGGGCTGTCGCGCACTTGTGAGATGGGTATGGTGCGGGCCGGAGGTGACATGACCTACGCTGCGCCCATCGCCGACATGCGCTTTGCGCTCGAAGCTTGCGCCGACCTGTGGCGGCTGCGCGAGAAATTCGCTGAGCTGGATGAAGATGTGCTGGCGGCGATCCTCGAGGGCGCCGGCGCGCTGGCGGGCGATGTGCTGGCGCCGCTCAATCGCAGCGGGGATCGCGCCGGCGTACGGCTCGAGGGCGATGCGGTGCGCGCCGCGCCCGGCTTTCGCGCGGCGTACGAAGCGTTCCGCCACGGCGGATGGCAGGGACTGGCAGCCGATCCGGCGCATGGCGGACAGGGCCTGCCGCGCGCTGTGGCGCTGGCCGTGTTCGAGACGATGCACAGCGCCAACATGAGTTTCGGCCTGTTGCCGATGCTGACCTTGGGCGCGATCGAAGCGCTCGAACAGCACGGCACGGCCGAGCAGAAAGCGCTCTATCTGAACAAGCTCGTCTCAGGCGAATGGACCGGGACGATGAACCTGACCGAGCCGCAGGCCGGCTCCGATCTCGGCGCGCTGATGACGAAGGCCGTCCCGCAGGCGGACGGCTCGTACGCCATCACCGGGCAGAAAATCTTCATCACCTGGGGCGAACACGATCTGACCGACAACATCGTACATCTGGTGCTCGCGCGGATCGACGGCGCGCCCGCCGGGTCGCAAGGCATTTCGATGTTTGTCGCGCCCAAGATTTTGCCGGACGGGACGCGCAATCGCGTGCGCTGCATTGGGCTGGAAGAGAAGATGGGCATTCACGCTTCGCCCACCTGTACGATGACCTTCGAGGGCGCGACCGGCTGGCTGATCGGGGAGGAAAATCGCGGGCTGGCGGCAATGTTCACGATGATGAACGCGGCGCGTCTGAACGTCGGCATGGAAGGCGTCGGCGTCGCCGAGGCGGCGTATCAGAAGGCGCTGGCCTACGCGAAGGAGCGCA
>CAZHWA010000395.1:0-3061 GCA_964536175.1 uncultured Terricaulis sp.
CGCAACGACGCCGGCGATGACGAACGGCAAGAGGTAGTGCAGCGAGAAGAAGCGGTTGAGCGTGGCCTGATCGATGGCGCCGCCGCCGCGGATCCAGACCTGGATGCTCTCGCCCACCAGCGGCAGCGCCCCCAGAATGTTGGTGATGACGGTCGCGCCCCAGAAGCTCATTTGGCCCCACGGCAGCGTGTAGCCGAGGAACGCAGTGGCGACCATCAGCGCGTAGATGATGCAGCCGAGAATCCAAAGCAGTTCGCGCGGCGCCTTGTACGAGCCGTAATAAAGGCCGCGGAACATGTGAATATACACGGCCAGGAAGAACATCGACGCGCCAACCGCGTGCATGTTCTGAATGAGCCAGCCGAACGGCACGTCGCGCTCGATGCGCTGCACGCTGGCGAAGGCGAAATCGACGTGCGGGATATAGTGCATCGCCAGCACCACGCCGCTGACGATCTGCACAACGAGGCACAGCGTCAGCATGGCGCCGAACGTCCACCAATAGTTGAGATTACGCGGCGTCGGGTACGCCACGAAGCTGTCGTGCGTCATGCGCACGATCGGCAAACGCTTGTCGAGCCAGCGCGTGAAGCCTGACTTGGGCTCATAGGTGGAATGGCCGTGGATTTTCATCGATGAGCCCCTCAGCCGATCCGGATCGAAGTTTCGTTCAGATAGACGTACGGCGCGATGTCGAGATTGCGCGGCGCCGGCCCGCGGCGAATACGGCCCGAGGTGTCGTAATCCGAGCCATGGCACGGGCAGAACCAGCCCCCGTAGGAGGAGCCTTCCACGAAGGTCGGCACGCAGCCCAAGTGCGTGCAATTGGCTTGCAGGATCAGCCATTCAGGACGCCCCGGCTGTCCATCTTCCTGACGGATGCGTTCGGCGTCCATTTGCGGGTCTTTGAGATTGGCGTAGTCGTCGCGCCTGGCCGCGTCGATTTCCGCCTGCGTGCGGTGACGTACGAACACCGGCTTGCCTTGCCACATCACCTTGATCTGCTGGCCGAGTTCGATCGCGCTCAGGTCGACTTCCGTGGTCGAAAGCGCGCGCGTATCGGCGGCGGGATTCATCTGCGCGATGAACGGCCATATGGTTGCGGCCGCCCCGACCGCGGCCACAGAGCCTGTGGCGATAAAGATGAAGTCGCGCCGGGTCGTTTCCGCCCCCTCGTGCGCGTCTGCAGTCGCGTCTGACACCGCCCGCTTTCTCCCGGCTTGGTTCGGCGGCGAAGCTAGGCTAGTCCGGTCTTGCGAGCGCGCGGCGCGTCGCCGCATGCCCTGATAAGCACCCGATTCAGCCCAGATTCTCCGGCGCGGAGGCCATAACGTGCGGCTCGCCCTCTATCAACCGGACATCCCGCAGAATCTCGGCGCCGCCATACGGCTTTCGGCGTGCCTTGGTGTCGCACTCGACATAATTGAGCCCTGCGGCTTTCCGCTGACCGATGCGGCGTTAAAGCGCGCCGCGCTCGATTATGGCGACAAGGCTGCGCTCGCACGGCACGCCAGCCTTGCAGCATTTCGTGCGGCGCCGGAACGAGAAGGCGGCCGGCTGGTGTTGATCGAGACCGACGGGGCGGTCAGCTTTCAGGACTTTTCCTTCTCCACGGCCGACACCCTGCTCCTGGGCCGCGAGAGCGCGGGCTCGCCTGGGGAGCTTTACGCCGCGGCGCAGGCAAGCGTGCGCATCCCGATGCGGCGCGGTTTGCGATCCTTGAATGTCGTGATCGCAGGCGCTGTCGTGTTGACCGAAGCGATGCGCCAGACCGGCGCTTGGGAGAAATTCTGACATGGATGCGGAGCGCAAAGCGCGCGCGAAAGCCTGGTTCGAGGAGCTGCGCGATCGCATCTGCGCGGAATTCGAGCGGCTGGAGGACGAAGCGCCGGCATCGCTCTATCCCGGCGAGCCGGGCCGCTTCGTGAAGACGCCCTGGCGGCGCGGCGACGGGACAAGCGATCAAGGCGGAGGCGTCGCCGGCATGATGCGCGGGCGCTTCTTCGAGAAAGTCGGCGTGCATGTGTCGACGGTGTATGGCGAATTCTCGCCGGACTTCGCCAAGCAGATTCCAGGCGCGGCGGACGATCCGCGTTTCTGGGCCAGCGGCATTTCGCTGATCGCGCACATGCGCAATCCGCACTGCCCCGCCGCGCACATGAACACGCGCCATATCGTGACGACGCAATGGTGGTTCGGCGGCGGCGGCGACCTCAATCCGACGCAAGCCTATCAGCGCGATGAAACCAGCGAAGATGCGAAGGCGTTTCACGCCCCCTATCGCCATGCCTGCGAAAAGCACGAGCCCGAGCTCTACGAAAAATACAAGAAGTGGGCGGACGAATATTTCTGGCTGCCGCACCGCGGCGAGCCGCGCGGCGTCGGCGGCATTTTCTACGATCACCACAACTCAGGCGATTGGGAACGCGACTTTGCCTTTACCCAAAACGTCGGCCGCGCCTTCCTCGACGCATACCCGCCGCTCTTGCGCAAATACATGCCGAAGCCGTGGAGCGAAGCCGACCGCGAAGAGCAGCTGATCCAACGCGGCCGCTACGTGGAGTTCAACCTGCTCTACGACCGCGGCACCACGTTCGGGCTGAAGACGGGCGGGAATGTCGAAAGCATTCTCTCCAGCATGCCGCCGCTGGCGAAGTGGCCCTAGGGAACTCGATCTTCGCTCTCTTGTCGGCGCGCTTGCATATTTTCGCGCAGCCACGCCGCGAACTCGGCTTCGTCGATTTCGCCGGCTGCGAGGCCAAGCGTACGCAGTGTGGCCTCGACTTCATTCGCCGCGAAACGATGCCCGTTTAGTTCCAAGAAGAATACAGCCGTCATGAACGCCGTGCGCTTATTGCCATCGACAAAGGGATGGTTGCGCACGATGCCAAACGCATATGCCGCTGCAAGTGCAGCGTGGTCGCCCTCACCATGTGCGAAGAGATTCTGCGGTCGCGCCAACGCAGAGTCCAGAAGTCCCATGTCGCGGACGCCGGATGCGCCGACATGAGCGGCGAGCGCCTCATCGTGCGCGGCCAGCACGATGCGACGCTCAACCCAA
>CAZHWA010000396.1:0-3052 GCA_964536175.1 uncultured Terricaulis sp.
TCGAGATGCGTTATTTCGGGGGCATGACGGTCGCCGATATCAGCGAGGCGACGGGACTTTCGGAGGCCACCGTCAAACGTCGCTGGCAGACGGCGCGCGCGTGGCTGGTCGAGGCGCTCGAAGGGATCGATCCCGATCATGGATGAACTTGCGCTAGAGCGCGCGGCGATCACCCTCTTCGAAAAGAGAAGCAAAAAACCATTCTCGAGACGCTCGAACGCGAAGGCTCGCTCAGTTTGACCGACCGTAACAACAGCCTCGCTGAGATGCGCGATTATGTGAGGCGCAGCTGCGAAGGCGGCCCGCCACGCGCAGGGCTGGGCCGCCGCCTCCCATAAGCGCGCGCCGCTTGCGCGACCCGTTGTCCGAACGGCGATCCACTCAAGCGGCCGGCATGACAGGCAAGACCAGGTGCGAGCTGAATTCGCCGCCGCATACCCGCTCTACTGGGAAATCAGACAACGCTTCTATGACGACTTGTAGGGCCGATCGGGAGGCTGGGGCTCGTTATAGGTAGCGGCTTGGCGCTGCTCTGAGGAGAAGGTAGCAGGCGTCGCGGAGCATTGCGCGCTGTGGAGGCGTTGAAGATTTTTACGTACGCTGAAGTGCGATGGCCGCCAAGCTCGCGTTGTTCAAGCATGGACATCTTAGAACTGGTGGATGCAAACGGGGAGCCTTGCGGTGGCGGCGATGATAATGCGCTTCATGCGCTGCCCGCATTGCTTGCATCTGCAGCCAGCGTGACCGATACCGGTGGTCAATGGATCGGTTAAATCGGCGCGCGCTGATCATCGGATGCCATGGAGGCGTAGGTCGGGCGGTGCTTGCACTGCTCCGGCATTGTGCGGCGGGCCGGCGGCTGCACGCGCAACTCGAGGCAATTGTGCTGGTTGATCGCGCGCCCGCGGCCGATCCTCTGCCGCTTGAGCGGTCCCAGCTGCTTCCGCCCATGGCTATCGAGTCGGCCGACGATCTTGCGCGTCTCGTGCGTGAGCACCGCCTCACCGAAGTCATCGATCTGTCTTCCATCGACACGCTCGACTGTACGTGCATCTGCGACGAACTGGGCGCGCATTTCCTGTGCACGAGTGTCGAGGAGTGGCCTTGGCGCGGATCGTTGCCGACCGATGAAGCAATCGCCCGTCTGCTCCCGCCGCGTCGACCGGCGCTGAACCGAAGGGCGCACCTGGTGGGCAGCGGCGCCAATCCCGGGATCGTGAATGCTTTGGCGTTCGCCGCCATTGAGGCCTTCGCTCAAAAGCTGGGCGTGGCGCCCACGATCGAGTCGCTTGAGCTCGACGCCATACTCATCACCGAGGACGACACGACGGCCGCGCGCGACGCGCCTCGTGACGACGATGTGTTCGCCATGACCTGGAGCCCGACGCATTGCCTGGAAGAGCTGTTCGAACCGCGCGCCTTCGCAGCCCGCGATGGGCGCGTGTTCGGACTGGGACATGCGCCGACCGAACGGCGCTACCGGGCGCGGTGCGGCGACCGCATGATCGCGGGCATGGCGGCGCCGCATGAGGAGACGGTCACGCTTACCCGCCTGCTGCCGGGCGTCGACATCGCGTTCATCTACCAGATTCCGCTCGCGGCGAGGCGCGCGCTGGCGGCACATCCGAAACGACGCGCTATTGGCGCGTGGCGGCTGCATCGCCTGGAGCCGCCACACAGCACCCAGCTGACCGGCCAGGACCGCGTCGGCGTGCTGCTATGCAGCCGGCGCTTCGGCGAGTTCTGGTTGGGATACGACACGGACGTAAGCGCGGGTCTGACGCTAGGAACGAACGCCACCCAGCTCCAAGTGGCCGCCGGCGTGCTCGCGGGCTGGACGCAGCTCGGGACTCGCGGGGGCATTCAGTTCGTCGAAGAACTGGACTGGCGGCGCTTCCTGGCGGTGGTCGATGAGGCGCTCGGTCCACCCACGATGGTGCACGATGCGACAGCGCCGCCGCTTACCCTGGCCGACCGCGCCGAACTTGGCGCGAGCGAGGCTTGATCCGAGGCGATGAGCGCCGCTGGCGCCGGCGCCTAAAGATGCTATGAGCAGTGCGTCTGCGCTATGGTGCGCCGGACGTTTCTCGACATCGCGGGAATTTCCGATGGGCGCTAACGCAAAGGGCGAACAACAGGAATTGGATCGGCGGTATCGCAGACCGGTTGATGTGACGTCCAAGCCGCCCAGCGCCATTGAGTGGGAATGAGCGAGCGGGCGAAGGAACACACGCTGCACTGGCGCGCACTTGCCGAACGCGCGACGCGTGTGCTCACGCGGCTTTCGGCCGGCGGGATGCTTATCGGCGCGGCGCTCTTCTGTCTCTCGCTGACGCCTTCACTGCTGCCGCGCAATTATCTCGTGCAGGGGTTGCTTAGCGGATGCGGATTCGCCCTCGGCTACGCGATCGGCTGGCTGCTGGACTGGCTCTGGACCTATCTCGGCTTCCGCCTGCCAAGCGAAAGTTTCGCGCGGCGGGCCAAGCTCGTCGCTGGCGGCGTCAGCTTGGTGGCGGCGATCTATTTTCTCTGGCGCGTGCCGGATTGGCAAAACTCGATCCGCGTCTTGATGGACATGCCGCCTCTGGTCGAGGGCCATCGACTCCGCGTGGTTTTGATCGCGCTGGCGCTGGCTACAGTGCTGATCGGTCTCGGCGATGTGGTGGCGCGCGTCGTGCGCTTTGTGTCGGCCAGGCTCGACCCTTTGTTGCCGCGGCGCGCAGCGTTTGCGCTCGGCCTCGTGGTCGTCGCATTGGCCACATGGCTTGTCGTCGAGGGCCTCTTGGCGCGCTGGGCCTTGCGCTCCGCCGACCAGTTTTTCGCTGAGCTGGATCGTCTGGCTGGACAATACGAGTCCGCGCCCGCCGATCCGCTGCGCTCGGGCAGCGCCGCATCGCTCATCGCCTGGGATACGATCGGGCGGCAGGCGCGCATCTATGTGCAGTCCGGCCCAACACGCGAAGAGATTGAAGCCATTGCCGGCGGACCTGCGATGACGCCGTTGCGGGTGATGGTTGGCTTGCGCTCGGCGCCGAGCGCGCAGGCGCGCGCG
>CAZHWA010000397.1:0-3044 GCA_964536175.1 uncultured Terricaulis sp.
GGCGCCGGCCATGGTCGAACCGTGATAGGCGTTCCAGCGGCTGACGAAGATCTGACGCTGGGGCTGGCCGGAAACGGTCCAGTAATGCCGCACCAGACGCATCACCGTGTCGTTTGCTTCCGAGCCGGACGAGTTGAAGAAGACATGCTGCAGATCGCCGCCGAGCTTTTCTGCGATCTTCGCCGCCAGCATCACGATCGGCGGCGTCGCCGTCTTGAAGAAGGTGTTGTAGAAGGGCAGCTCCTGCAGCTGTTCGTACGCGGCGCGGGCCAGCTCCTCGCGGCCATAGCCGACATTGACGCACCAAAGCCCGGCCATGCCGTCGAGGATGGCGTTGCCGTCGCCGTCATAGATGGTGCAGCCTTCGGCGTGGGTGACGATGCGGCTGCCGCCGAGCGCCTGAATCTCCCCGTAATTTGCCTGCGCCGGCAGGTGATGGGCGACGTCAAGCCGGCGCAATTCCGGGATGTTGTAGTTACGGGCCACGCTGTCGCTCCTGTCAGACGAGCGGCTCGCGGCGCAGCGCGCGTCCGAGCAGCTTGAAAAAAACCTGGCTCTGCGGCTTCTCGTGCGCCTTCCACTCCGGATGCCATTGCACGGCGAGGACCGGCGCGCCGTTCACCTCGGCGGAAACCGCTTCTACCACGCCGTCGGGGGCTTTGGCTTCGACCGTGAGGCCGGCGCCCAATTTATCTGCGCCCTGATAGTGAACGCTGACGACGTCCAGCTCGTTGCGGCCATAGGCGCGCTGCAGCACCCCCCCTTCGGTCAAGGTCACCCGATGGGTGTGATCGAAATAGTCGTTGAAGCTGAGTTCGCTCGGCGCGTGATGAGCGATGAGATCGGGGTGTTCGGCCATATCGCGCCGCAGCGTGCCGCCGAACGCGACGTTGAGTTCCTGAAAGCCGCGGCAGATGCCGAATACCGGCTTGCCGAGATCGAGCATCGCCTCGATCAGACGCGCGGTCATCTCGTCGCGATCAGGGTCGAACGGGCCGGGCGCATCGTCGATCAATTCGCCGTAGCGCTTGGGATCGAGATTGGAGGGCGTGCCGGTGAGCAGCAGTCCGTCCAACCGCGGCGCCACCTCACGCGCATGCATCAGCTCCGGCAGCGCCGGCGCCAGCAATCCGGCGGCGTCGGCATAGGTAAGCGCGGCGTTGATATAGCGCGTCATCACTGCCTGCGCGGCCTGGTTGTCGACGACGCGGTTGCAGGAAATGACGCCCAACACGGGGCGATGGGCGTCAGTCTTCATGACAGCAACACCACCGGCGCGCTGGCGCGCCAGGCGAGCCACACCGGCTGGCCGGCGGCGAAGCCTTCGCCGCCTTCGCGCGCGAGGTTCGAGTGAGATGTCTTCACGCGGCGCCCTCCTTCCAGCTCCACCTGATAATTGGTCACGCTGCCGAGATAGACAATGTCGCGGATGACGCCAGACACGGCATTTGCGCCGGTTTGCGCTTCATCCAGCACAGGCGCGGCCTTGAACATTTCGATCTTTTCCGGGCGCAGCGCCAGCCACACGGTCGCGCCCTGCGCCGCGGCGACAGGGCGATCGAGGTGGACCGGCGCGCTGAGTTCGCGGCAGCGCAGCCGGGCGCCCGTCGCATCGCTGCGTTCAACCACGGCCTCAAACAGGTTCACGCTGCCGACAAAATCGGCGACGAAGCGCGAATTGGGGAACTCGTAAAGATCGGATGGGGTGGCGACCTGGGCCACCTTACCGCGATTCATGACGGCGCACCGGCTGGCAATCGCCAGCGCTTCCGCCTGGTCGTGCGTGACCATGATGAAGGTAATGCCGCCCCTCTGCTGCAGCGCCGTGAGTTCGGCGCGCATCTGCTCGCGCAGCTTGGCGTCGAGCGCCGAAAGCGGCTCGTCCAGCAGCAGCACGCGCGGCCGTTTCACCAAGGCGCGCGCAAGCGCCACGCGCTGGCTGTGCGCGGCTGAGAGCTGGTCTGGCATGCGCTCGGCCAGCTCCTGCAATTGAACGAGATCCAACGCCTCCCCGACCCGCCGGCGCCGCTCAGCATCGGGCACGCGCTCCATCTTGAGGCCGTAGGCGACATTGTCCGCAACTTTCATGTGCGGAAACACCGCGTAGGACTGGAACACCATGTTCACCGGGCGCTTGTTCGGCAGCGCCGCGGCGACGTCCTGGCCGTCGATCAATATGCGTCCTTCGCTGGGCGTCTCGAAGCCGGCCAACATGCGCAATAGCGTGGTCTTGCCGCACCCAGACGGGCCCAACAGCGCGAAGAACTCACCCTCCCCTATCTGCAGGCTGAGATCGTCGACCGCGACCGTCGCGCCAAAGCGCTTGCTGACGCGCTCGAACGTCACGATCGGGGAGGCCTGCGCGCCAGATTTCCTTCTTGTCGAGTCGCTCATTTCACGCCCGGCTCTGCTCTGGCGCACGATTGAGGAGCGTGAGCCCGATCGCGGTCAACGCCACCGTGATGACGATGAGCACCGTTGAGGCTGCGTTGACTTCCGGGGTCACCGAAAAGCGTAGCATCGAATAGACTTTCACAGGAAAGGTGACGGTGTCCGGCCCGGCAGTGAAGAAGGTGATGACGAAGTCGTCCAGGCTGAGCGTGAACGCGAGCAGCGCGCCGGCAATGAGGCCCGGACGCATGTGTGGCACGAGGATATCCCAAAATGTGCGCCACTCGCCGGCGCCCAAGTCCTTGGCCGCCTCTTCCAGCTCGCGGTTAAAGGAGGCGAGCCGCGCGCGCGCGATGACAGCGACGAACGGAAACGCAAACGAGACATGGGCGATCGCGATGGAGCCGAGATTGAGCGGCCAGGGCAGCCCCATCGGCCAAGGTACGATGCGGGCGAAGAAGACAAGCATGGCCACGCCAAGACAGATCTCCGGCACGACGATCGGCAGCGCCAGAACGCCTTCGGCCGCGCTCTTGCCGGGAAAGCGGAAGCGCCAGAGCATCACCGCCGCCAGCGCGCCGAGGATCACGGAGACGATCGTGCACAGGAAGGCGATGGTCAGCGAGTTGGCGAAGGCCTGCAGCAGCGACTCA
>CAZHWA010000398.1:0-3044 GCA_964536175.1 uncultured Terricaulis sp.
ATCAGATTGAAGAATACCTCCAACGCTACAAGGGCGAAGGCATCCAGCATCTAGCCTTTGGCACCGACAATCTCTACGCCGTTGTCGATCGCCTGCGCGAGCGCGGGGTCGAATTGCAGGACACGATCGATACCTATTTCGATCTGATCGACAAACGTTTGCCCGGCCATGGCGAGCCGGTCGAAGAACTCCGCAAGCGCCGCATCCTGATCGACGGCGCGCCAAGCGAAGGCCAGGGGCTCCTGCTGCAAATCTTCGGCAAGGACGCCATCGGCCCGATCTTCTTCGAGTTCATCCAGCGCAAAGGCAATGAAGGCTTCGGCGAAGGCAATTTCAAAGCTCTGTTCGAGTCCATCGAACTCGACCAGATCCGCCGCGGCGTGCTCAAGGCGGGGTGATTGATGCGCGCTGACTCAAACTCCTCCCCCGCCTGCGGGGGAGGTGCTAAGCGAAGCGAAGCGGAGGGGGCCGCCGGCAACTCCCCCCTCAGCCATCGCGCTACGCGCGCTGCCAGCTCCCCCGCACGCGGGGGAGCATGGATGGCGGCTTTCCTCGCGCTCGTCCTGTCCGCCTGCGCCTATACGCCCGAACACGCCGCGCCGCGCTGGTCTCTCGTCGTGCATGGCGGCGCGGGCGTCATCGAGCGTGCAAGCTTGACGCCGGAGCTGGAAGAGCAGTACCGGCTCGCCATGGCCCGCGCGCTCGCCACCGGCGGCCATATCCTCGACAATGGCGGCTCATCGCTCGACGCGGTCGAAGCCATCATCCGCGAAATGGAAGACGATCCGTTGTTCAACGCAGGCCGCGGCGCCGTGTTCACCGCCGAAGGCCGCAACGAACTCGACGCTTCGATCATGGACGGGCGTACGCGCGCGGCGGGCGCCGTCGCCGGCGTCACCACGATCCGCCACCCGATCAGCGCCGTGCGCGCGGTGATGGAGCGCTCGCGTCACGTCGTGCTGATCGGCGCTGGGGCGGAAGCGTTTGCGCGCGCGCAAGATCTGGAAGAGGTCGATCCCGGCTATTTCTTCACCGAGCGGCGCTGGCGCCAGCTCGAAGAGAATCTGCGCCGCAACAATCTGCCGATCCCGCAGCGGCCGGCCGGCGCGCCGCCCGCGCCGAGCGCCGAACTGGACCATGCGCCGGACGACCATCAATTCGGCACTGTCGGCGTCGTCGCCATGGATGTGCGCGGCGACATCGCCGCGGGCACATCGACCGGCGGCACCACCGGCAAGCGCTGGGGCCGCGTCGGCGACACGCCCGTCATCGGCGCCGGGACTTACGCGCAAAACGGCGTTTGCGGCGTCTCCGCCACCGGCACCGGCGAGTTTTTCATCCGCGTCGGCGTGGCGCGCGCCATCTGCGCGCGCATGCAGCTGCGCTATGAAGGCGCGCAACGCGCCGCCGATGCGGTGATGGCCGAAGTCGGCGTGGCCACCAATACCGCGGGCGAAGCCGGGGACGGCGGCGTCATCGTCATGGACGGGCGCGGACGCATCGCCTGGAGCTTCAACACCCCCGGCATGTACCGCGCCGCGCTCGTCGCCGGCGGCGTACCGGTCATCGAGATTTTCAGGGAAGAATGACATGGCCATCACCAACGGCATTCATCACGTCGCGTATCGCTGCAAGGACGCGAAACAGACGGTCGAGTTCTATCGCGACGTACTCGGCATGGAGTACACCACGGCCTTCGCCGAAGATCATGTCCCGTCCACCGGCGAATACGATCCGTACATGCACGTCTTCCTCGACGCCGGAAACGGCAACGTGCTCGCCTTCTTCGAACTGCCCAACCAGAAGGACATGGGCCGCGACCAGAATACGCCGCAATGGGTGCAGCACATCGCCTTCAAGGTCGACAGCGTCGAGAAACTGATGGAGGCGAAGGCGAAAGCGGAAGCGAAGGGCCTGGATGTGCTCGGCCCCACCGACCACGGCATCTTCAAGTCGATCTATTTCTTCGATCCCAACGGCCACCGCGTCGAACTCGCCGCCGACACCGGCACCGCCGAGGAACTGGCCGAACTGAAGCGTGTCGCGCCCGCCATGCTGGAAGAATGGAGCCGCACCAAGAAGGCGCCGCAACACGCCGCGTGGCTGCACGAAAAAGCCCGCGCCGCGCACGCCGCGGCGAAGACGCGGATCGGGGAATAGCAACGCATCCCCCCGTGAGGGGAGGGTGTCAGCTTGCGCGAAGCGGAAGCTGACGGGTGGGGCGATTGCCCCGTGCCTGAAAAGCTTGCGCGCCGCCCCACCCGTCGCGAAACAAGTTTCGCGACACCCTCCCCTTGCGGGGAGGGATGGCGTAAGACAGGCGCATGCTCCGTCTCTACGATTACTGGCGCTCGTCCGCCGCTTATCGCGTCCGCATCGGCTTGAACCTCAAGGGCGTTGCGTACGTATCCGTGCCGGTGAACATCGCGCCGGGCAAGGACGAGCAGTTCGCGCCGGCCTACCGCGCCAAAAACCCGCAAATGCGCGTGCCGGCGCTGGAAACCGATCAAGGCCTGATCACGCAATCGCTGGCGATCCTGGTGTGGCTCGATCAAACCTATCCCGAACCGCGCTTCACGCCCGCCGATGCGTGGTTGGGCGCGCAGGTGCGCAGCTTTGCGCTCACCATCGCCTGCGACATCCATCCCCTCAACAACCTCTCCGTGCTCAATCGGCTGAAGCTTGAATTCAGCACCAACGAGGATCATACGGCCGAATGGTATCGCCACTGGATCCGCGTCGGCTTTTCCGCACTCGAGCATCAGGCCGCCGAGCGGCCGCACACGCCGTATGTGTTCGGGGACGAACCGGGCCTCGCCGACATTATGCTCGTGCCGCAAATGGCCAATGCACGCCGCTTCGACGTCGATCTCTCCGCCTTCCCGCGCCTGGCGGCGTGGGACGAACGCGCGCGCCAGCACCCGGCCTTCGTCAAAGCCGCGCCGGAAAATCAGAAGGATGCTCGGAAGTGAGCACAATATGGACCGCCGGCGCCCTCGCCGGCATGCGCTTATGTCTGCAAGCAAGGGGCGCGGCGCTCCGCG
>CAZHWA010000399.1:0-3040 GCA_964536175.1 uncultured Terricaulis sp.
GCTGCTCGCGCGCCAGCGCCGCCCGTTCCTGCACCAGGTCCAGGCCCTCGCCTATGCCCAGGCGCCCGGCCGCCTGCTCGCGCAGCCGCTCACAGTAGGCCGTGACCCACCCCCGCAGCGTGCCCCCGTCTGCCAACGTGCCATCAGCCGCAAGCTGTGACGCTCTCGCTCGGGTGACTCCAACCAAGCGGGCAAACTCGGCCTGAGTTCCACAGTAGAAATCATCAATCATGTCAAGTTAACCCCCTTGGTGAAGCTATCGAACAGTTTGCGATCGCGCCGCAACGAACCCGCACTGGGGCACGCCAGGAAGGACCCGCGAACTTGTCTCGGCGCTGCTCGATCTCCATGCGACCGGCTTGCTGACCGGCTTGCCGGCCGGCGATCGAGCCACACACGTGCACGCACCCGGACACACTGATAAACGTGATGAACGCGATGAACCAACCCGCAGCAGGTTTCCCGGTTCATCGTGTTTATCTTGTTTGTCATGGGGTCACGCTGTCTGCGTGTGTATGTATAGAGAAAGAAAGACATTTCTTTCATTCCTCTATTGGACAAACGCGAGATCCGCGAGAAACAAGCGCGGGTTCGTCAACCAGACGTCGCTCGCCCTGGCGCCCCTGTTCGCACGCTTGGAGTGCCGCAGGCAGCCATTGGCCTGCAGGCGTTGCAGCGCGGCAACCAGGCGCTCCTTGCGCGTGAACCGGCTTCGCATTGCGTGGTGCAGCTCATGCTGGGTGAACTCGCGCGGGTCATCGCGCCCAAGCACCCACTGCAGCACGTGGTCGGCATCGTGGTCCACCTGGTCGGCAGCCAGCAGACGGAAGGCGGCGCGGGCGTGCGGGATCAGCGCATGGCACAGCTTCACCGCAGCGCGCATGCTGTCGGCCGGGATTACCTCGATGCCGGACCCGCTGGTCACCAACTCGAACAGCAGCGCGATGCGCGCCGCCTGGCCCGCCAGCTTGGCCGCCCAGTCGTCCACCGCTTCCAGGTCGCCGCCAGCGCCCAGGCGGTCCTCGATCTCCTGCGCGAAGTCCAAGAACACCTCGCGTGCCTCATCGTTCAGTGGGACGTCGATCGGCGGCAGGCGCGGCCCCTCGGTCGGATCCGGCAATAGCGCGTCGATCTCGCGCCCGTATTCCTCGCGCAGCGCCTGTGGCACCGGTGCGAACTGGCGCACATCGCGCCCACCGACGAACGGCGCCGGCACGAGATACAAGAAGCGCGCCATCAGCCCGGACGCCCGGAAGCGGTTACTGCCGGCCGCCTCGGCCACCAGGCCGGGCTGCAGCATCAGGCCCAGCGTGATGGCCGCCCGGTCCACGTAAGCCGAGCGCGTGTTGCGCTCCACGCGCAGCGCGCCGCCCGAGTAGCCCTGCAGCAGCACATCCAGCGCCGGCCCGGCGCCGCCGCCATAGCTGCCCGAGATCGTACTGAACAAGCCGCCCTCGTCAGACAGGACGGCCGCGCGGCCGCCCTGCTCGGTCAGGATGCCCTGCAGCCGCTCGACCGTGGCGTCGCCCAGGAACAGGCGCGGCGTGTGGAGCCGCTCCGGCTTCGCGGTTTCCTCCAGCTCGATCTGTTCGCGCAGCCGCTCGCACTCGTTCGGGTCGTCGGTCTTGCCCGCCTGCGCTTGTAGGCTCTTGATGCGCGATTCGGCTACGAGGATGCGCGACAGCACGGCGTTGATCTCGCGCCGCATCCGGTCGCCTGCGTTCTTCTCCCAGCGCTGCAGCGGCCAGGTGAAGGCGTCAACGATGGCGGATTTGCGCGAACCTGACGCGGCAACGCCTTGCGTCCAGATCGAGGCCGACTCTCGATACTCGGAGTCCAGGCCATAGGGCGCGACGCGGTAACGACGCTGCGCGGTGGTGGCCACGGTCGCCAGCGCCATGCCGATGGCCAGCGCCGGCGGCGTTTGCGTCGATCGTGCCACGGCGGCGACGTAGCGGCCCAGCCAGCCGGGCACCAGATCGGCCGGCAGGCCCGGTGCGTTGCCTGCGTCCTGCAGCGGGATCGGCCAGCCGTCCAGCTCTTGCACCTGGTGCTCGGCAATGTCGGCATCGAGCGCAGCGGCGGCGCGCTGTTGGCGCATCTGGTCGAATGGAACAACGGGCGCGCTCATGCGAACAGCTCCCGGATGCGCTGCACACGCCCGGCTGCCTGCAGCACGCGCTGCCGGTCCTGTTCGTTCAGCGGCAGGCCGCGCCCGACGCGCGCGCCGGCCATCGCGATCAGCCGCGCCTCCGAGGCCAGCAGGTCGATGGCATCGCGTGCAGACAGCGGCGTCGATCGGTGGGGCGCCGGCTTGCCGTCATCAATCCAGGCGCCCAGCGCCTTGGCGGCCGTCACGAAGTCCTGGCCGGTGCTCGCCATTTCATACCCCAACACGTCGCCGCCCCGGGCGCCGCAGCCGGCCATGCAGATCCAGCCGCCGGACTGTAGGTTGATGCGCATGCTGTCGCTGCCGCCATGGAAGATGCAGGGCGCGGTCCGCCACTTGCCGCGCCCGGTCAGTTTCAAGCCACTGCCTTCGAAGTAGGTCAGGGGATCGGGTAGACGGGTGCGATCAAAACTCATCCTGTCCCCCCTGCTGCTGGAGACGATCGAGCAGATCAATAGCGGCCGAGAGTTTGTTACGCAGGGCGGCCGTGTTTCTGGCGTCGAAACCGGCGGCCAAGCTACGGGCAGCACCCCGAATGACATTCGCCGTGCCCAGAAACTGACGCACGACCCGCTCTCGTTCTTCCCGCCGAGCCGGCGCGCGCACTTGCGCCCTCTTCGGCGGCGCCTCGGGAGACGTGGCGATAGCAGTCATCGCCTCTCGCAGCGGCAAATCCGCAACGCGTTGCGCATTTGGCAGCTCGGGGCTGCGCCTGGCCAGTCGCATGTAGCTCTGCGCAGTGCGCGGTGCAACCGCGCAGTTGTCGGCCAGCCAGGCGGCCCATTCGCCATGGGGTACACGGCGTTTTGCTTCGATTATTGATTCGGCATGAATTAACTTGAATCAAGCGGCATAGCGAACCGGCTCGTG